>SKPR01000192.1 GCA_007119455.1 Candidatus Brevefilum sp.
CCCCTCCAGCAAAAGCCGCTCCGTGGGGACACCGCGTTCTTCCGCCAGAAGGGTCAGCTCCAGGGAATTGGCGAAAACGCTGGTGACAATCCCGCGCCCATCATCACAAATTGCGGGGCATTGATCTTTGCCGCTGATGGCACGATTGCCCAGAGTGTCATATATTTGGTTGAGGATGGTTATGTAGGCACCCTCAAACCCCAAAACACCTTCGTACATACTGGTGATTTGGGGGTCAACCAGACGAGCTGAACGGACCGGCCCGATTTTGGGGGCATCCTGACCATAATATAAAGCCATAAACCGGTTGCCGCCATAACCGATATAGTACTCAAACACCATATCGGCTAATGAAAGGCCAGCATGTGGTCGCCCGTAAGCAGGATGGTTCGCAACCTTAACCAGAACCGGGCGGCGATCAAGGATTTCCGGATCTGCGACCTTCAGCCCGGTCAGTGGATTGACATCTTCTGGGAAGTCTCTTGGTCCGACTGGATCAACAATCACTATTGGTGTTGGGGTAAGGGTTATCGTTGGCGTCGGTGTTGGTTCCTCTGGTTCAGGCGTATCCGTAACCGTGGGCATCGCTGCCAGGGTCTGCGCAGCGTAAGTCCCAGCCATCGATAAATCTGGCGATTGTGCGGGTGCACAGGCTACCAGAATTACAACCAGCAAGCCTAAAGTTGCCCATTTAATCAGCATTTTTGGATGTGTCATAGTTTACCTCTGATATATATTTTACCGTAGAAGAGACTGCTGAACGGAATAATTTTTCAAGCTCAAATAATACTACCAACTCAATAAAATAACCACTGATTTCTATGTAAAATTCTATTAGCCAAATTAATCTTCAAGCACAATTTGATCAATGATTTCAGCAATTAAATCAAAACGGTTGAAAGCCGGCATAAAGTAAACTCCCTGAAAATCAGATTTTAAATCATGAATAAGTTCAACAGCAATTTTTGCGCCTTCAAATGATGCTTTTTCACCTGCTTGGGCTATCCGTTGCTGAATGTCATCTGGAATGCTTATTCCAGGCACTTCATTGTGTAAAAATCGCGCATGCCGATCTGTGACCAGGGGAAGGATGCCAACCATGATCGGCACATCCAGCGGCCCATTCTCGTTTTCAAAAACATCAAGGAATTGCCGTGCTTTTGTTGTATCAAATACGGGCTGGGTCAAGAAAAAGTCCACACCAGCAGCGATTTTTTTACGGAGAATGTGCATTTCACGTTCTGGTTTGCTGGGACACAAGTTTAATGCACCACCGACAAAGAAATTGGTTGGTTGCCCGATCCGGCCTCCCGAATGGTCAACACCGGCATTGAATTCATTTTTAATTAAATGGATCAAGCCCGTTGGGACAAGATCATAAGAATCACTGGCATCCGGATAGTCACCAATTGCAGTCGGATCACCCATCACAACAAACACATTACGGACGTTCATAGCATGCGCTGCTAAAAGGTCGCCCTGTACCCTCAATAAATTTCGACCCCGGGTCGGGAAGTGGAGTGTGGTTTCAACATCAAAGGACGATTGGATCAGGTGACAAACTGCCCAGGGGCTCATCCGCATGCGTGCCATGGGGCTATCTGCCACATCGATCACATCAGCACCGGCATCAGCCAATAAGGAGGCACCTGCTAATAATTTATGCGTCGAAAGCCCTCGAGGTGGGTCCATTTCCACTGCGATCACAAATTTACCTTCTTCAAATTTTTGAGCCAGCTGCGATTGTGCTGCATCAGGTGCTTCATCCACGACAACTGTCGTTTCCAATTCTGTGATTCCATTGATCAGAAAATCATTCGGTGTATTCTTGATCGTGTCGGCAATCACACCGATGTGGGCGGGTGTTGTGCCACAACAACCACCGATCAGATTGGCACCCATCCGCCAGAAGGCTTTGGAATAGTCTTTAAAATATTCCGGGCCTGCAGGATACATGATCCGGCCCCCGACCTTTTCGGGGAATCCGGCATTCGGCATGACAGAAAACCGAGAATCTGGCAGAGCCAGCTTCATCTCCTGCAGGATTCTTAATAATTGAGCGGGTCCACCAGAACAATTGACGCCGATCACATCTACCCCAAACCCATCCATTTTCAAAGCAACTTCGCGGGGTGTATCACCTAATAACGTACGGCTATCCCGTGTAAATGTCATTGAGGCGATCACAGGCATATCCGGGTCAACTGCGTGTGTGGCCTCAACAGCCGCTTTTACCGCCAAAATGTCGACCATAGTCTCAATCAGAATCACATCCACCCCCGCCTCCACCAGCGCCCCTATTTGCTCTGTGTAAATCTCAACAGCCTGATCAGGCTGGATACGGCCGAAGGGGGCCAAAGGAACGCCCAATGGACCCACATCACCTGCGATTAACACATCTTTGAATGATCCCAATGCCACGCGCTGCACCAGATTAACACCGGCTGTGTTAATCTCAGCCAGCCGACCTCCCAGGCCATGTCGATCCAGCTTGGTACGGTTTGCACCAAAGGTATTGGTCTTAATCACTTCTGCGCCAGCCTGGATATAATCCCGGTGGATATCGGCCACAACAACAGGTTGTGTCAGATTCAGTGCATCAAAACAGGCATCAATCTCCACACCCCGTCCATGCAACAAGGTTCCCATGGCACCATCGGTTACCAATGGTCGTGTTGTCTGGTTTAGTCTTGTAAGAAATTTTTGTTCTTGTTTTTTCATCGTTATAATCCTGACAATCAGGCTTCTAATAATTGCTCTACCCTGCTGGTTCCCACATTGAAGTAACTGGCATCAGGGTGGTGGACAATGATCGCAGCTGTCGATTGTTCCGGCACCAATTGATAGGCAGAGGTTAATATCATTCCTAACTCAGATTCCGCCGGCAAGAGCTCAAAAACCTTTAGATGGTCTTCTAATTCCGGTATAGCGGGGTACCCCCAGGAATAACGCTTACCACGATCCGCAGGCAGATTCAGCTCGCGCCGGATATGGGCATGCAAATAATCTGCGGTGGCTTCTGCCATCTGGACGGCTAATCCATGCAGGAAATAAGCTTCAGTATAGGAACCCGCTTCCTCTAATTCAGCGAAACGTTGGGTTGCCTCAGCCCCCACGGTAACAACCTGGAAGGCAACGACATCCATTTTTCCAGATCCCTTAGGGGCAAAATAATCCGCCAGGCATAAGCCTTTTCCTCCTTGCTGACGGGGAAATTCAAAACGCTCCAAAACCTGTGGTTCAGCACCGTCCAGGCTTTCTGGATCATAGACCAGCAGGGTGTCGTTTGTCGACTGGCAGGGCCAATAACCATAAACACCCTGGGGCTTGAGCCAGCCTTCACGCTCTGCTGCCTTTCTCATCCTGATCAAGCGTTGATCAAACTCAGCTTTTAATGCTTTCCAGTCATCACCATGGGTGTTTTTTGCGCCCCAGGATAGACGATACAGTTCATTGATGGAGAGATGTTCACCAACCATAGCCAGGGGCATATCCCTGACAACACGGGGGCCCCAATGCGGTGGTTCGGGCAATGTGTCTAATTGAGGTACACCGCTCGTTTTCTTCGTTGAGCGCCGGTTACGCTTAGGTGACAGTTCTCGTCCCAGTTCAAAATCTGCAGCCTTTTGTATGCTTTCGATCAATGCCTGCCTTTTGTCAACGTTCATCAAAGAGTCCATGGTGGAAAGTCCTTCAAAGGCATCTTTGCAATAAAAGACACCGGGTTTGTAATAATGACCGGCTTCAGTCAATAAAATTCGTTTTCCAAAACGCGGGTTGATGGCGGCACCACCAATCAAAACCGGAAAGGACAGCCCACGGCGATCAAGTTCGTTGACGATCAGGGGCATTTGTTTACTGGTGCTGACCAGTAATGCGCTGAGGCCTATGGCATCTGCCTCTTCCTCGACAGCCCGGCTAATAATGGTTTCTGCCGGAACCTGTTTGCCAAGATCAACAACTGAATAACCGTTATTCGAAAGAATTGTTTTTACCAGGTTCTTACCAATATCATGCACATCGCCATAAACTGTCGCCAGGACCAGTTTTCCTTTGGTCGTGCCTTCCTTCTTTTCGAGAAAGTTTTCCAGATAGCCCACAGCGATTTTCATCACTTCAGCGCTTTGCAGGACGAAGGGCAAGATTAATTCCCCGGCCCCAAACTTATCGCCGACATCCTTCATGGCTGGTAAGAGAACATCGTTAAGGATGGTGACCGCAGTAACTGATTTTGGATTATCTGGCTCACGATCCAGAATCGTGTCGATGTCTTCTTCAACTCCGGATTTATGGCGATGGAGAATGCGCCAATGCAGCCGTTCTTCGGGTGACATCGCGTTCAGGTCAATTTGTTGATCTTTTTCAGCCGGCCGGCTATCTTCAACGGTTTCGAAATAAGCAATTACTTTTTCAAGGGCATCATCTGATCGATTCAGGATCAAATCCTCAGCCAGTTGTCGCTCTTCTTGAGGAATTTCAGCATAGGGCCGGATATCGGCAGCATTGACAATCGCCATATCAAGGCCAGCTTGAACCGCATGGTAAAGCATGATGCTGTTCAGTACTGCCCGAGCAGGCCGGGAAAGACCAAAGGACACATTGCTGACTCCCAATGAAGTCAAAACCCCGGGCAGGGCTTTCTTGATGCGTCGGATCCCTTCCAGGGTTTGGATGGCTGAATCGTTGAGTTCAGAGTCGCCCGTGGAGAGTGTGAAAGTGAGGGTGTCGTAAACCAGGTCTTCCGGGTTCAAACCATGGGTGTTGACAGCCAGATCGTAAATCCGCCTGGCAACTTCCAGTTTTTTGTCAGCGGTTTTGGCCATCCCTTCTTCGTCGATGGTCAAGACAATTACCGCAGCATTAAATTGCCTGGCAAGGGCAAATATCTGGCTTGCTTTTTCTGGGCCCGATTCAAAGTGGGTTGAATTGATCAGACAGCGTCCCGGGTTAGCCTTTAATGCTGTTTCTATCACATCTATCTCAGTCGAATCAACAACGAGAGGAACGGGAACAGCATTGGCCAGTTTCTTAACCAGCTTGCGCATTAATTCGGCTTCATCATCGCGTTCGGTCAAAGCCACACACACATCCAGGCCATGGGCGCCATTGTCAACCTGATCACGCGCCATTTCAATCATTGCATCATAATCCTCTGCCATGATCAGACGTTTGAAGCGCCGCGAGCCCTGGGTATTGAGGCGTTCACCAATCAGAAATGGCGGCGGCTCCTGTTCCATTGAGACGGCCTGAACCGGCGAAGCCAGCACCGGTTCTTTTTTAGGTTCAGGGGGTTTCGGACGCGATCGGTTCAATCGTTCATCAAGAATGTTGATATGCTCTGCCTCGGTTCCACAACAACCACCCACCACTCGCACACCAAATTCATTCACAAATTCGAAGAGCAGGTCTGCAAAAGGCTCAGGTTTCATCGGGTAAACGGCCTTACCATCCACATTCAATGGCAGCCCTGCATTGGGTATGCAAGAAACCGGCAATCGCGAATTTTCTGCCAGATAGCGGATCGGTTCCCGCATGTAATCAGGCCCGGTCGAGCAATTTAACCCAATCACATCAATACCCATCCCCTCAAGGATGCCCAGGGCAGCCGCGATATCGGTTCCTAAGAGCATGCGTCCGGTAGTGTCAAGGGTAACCTGAGCCTGAATGGGGAGAACTTCGCCAGTTCCTTCAAAGGCAGCTTGAATTCCCTGGATGACGGCTTTCACTTCCAGGATATCCTGTGAAGTTTCAATCAATAGGAGATCAACACCCCCTTCGATCAGCGCGGCCGCCTGTTCTCTGAAAACATCGACCAGGTCATCAAAGCTGATGTCTGACATCTCAGGGTCTTCGACCGAGATCAATTTGCCGCTGGGGCCCATAGAACCCGCGACAAAACGTGGTTTTTCATCCGTACTGAATTCATCGGCCAGACGCCGGGCCAGTTCAGCTGCTGCATGATTGATCTCTGAAACCTGATCTCCCAGACCAAACTCAGCCAGGGTCAATCGATTGGCTCTGAAGGAATCG
>SKPR01000028.1 GCA_007119455.1 Candidatus Brevefilum sp.
ATTTTGGAATGGGTTTTCCCTTTAGTTAAAATTGAAGACAGCGTAAAGGATGAGGGGGCATCCTAGCTACGCTGCCTTCTTCATCATTATATCATAAATTTAAAGAATTATGAATTAATTTCCTTAAAATATGACCTGAAATCATGCCTTACCCTGCTTGATCCCAACCTGAAGGGGCAGGTTTTATCAACACACCCGGTCGTTCGCGCGAAAATTTTTCACATAAAAGACAAACATCCCCAACAAATATTGCCGGGGATGTATTCTCCTTCCGAAATTAATTGACGATCAGAGCCAGCCGCGTAACTCCATCGCTTTGACCACGCGATCAATCGCCACCATGTAGGCTGCGTCACGCATGAAGACATCCTGCGATTGCGCCATTTCAAAGACGCCATCAAAGGCCTGGGTCATCTTGTCATCTAATTTCTCAAGGACTTCTGTCTTGGTCCAGTAGAAATTCATATCGTTCTGCACACCTTCAAAATAAGACGTGGTCACGCCGCCAGCATTACACAGGAAATCGGGTATCACAAAGACGCCCCGTGATTTCAAGACATCATCAGCTTCAGGTGTTGTGGGACCATTTGCGCCCTCCGCAACGATTTTCACCCGATCATGGATCTTATTCACACTCTCAGCATTTATCTGGCCTTCCAGGGCTGCCGGGATCAATACATCCGCTTCTTTTGTGATCCATTCATCACCATCCTCAATTTGATAACCAGCCTCAACCGCTTGGTCCTTGTTGATGGTTCCGTATTGATCAGTAATACCCATTAAGAAATCCAGATCAATCCCATCTTCTTTGCTAACAGTATAGGCAGCGCGATCATCGCGATCCCAGTAACTGACACAAATAACTTTGCCGCCCAACTGGTTAATGAACCCATCAGCCGCATATTGAGCAACATTACCAAAGCCCTGAATGGCGGCCTTGGTTTGGGTGGAATCGATCTTCAAGTGCTTCATCGCCTCTCGAACGGTATAAATCACACCATACCCGGTTGCTTCTTTCCGGCCCAATGAGCCGCCACCGCCTACGGGCTTACCCGTGATGACGCCGGGGGTATACATCCCGGTGATGTGGGAATATTCATCCATCATCCAACCCATCATTTGCGCATTTGTTCCCACATCCGGGGCAGGAACGTCCTGGCGCGGGCCAATCACCCGCCACAAGCTGCGGACAAAAGCCCGGCAGAGCCGTTGTTTCTCATCAGTGGATAAGGTCGCCGAGTCAAGCACAATTCCACCTTTTCCGCCACCTAAGGGGATGTCCGCCACAGCGCATTTCCACGTCATCCACATCGCCAGGGCACGAACCGTATCCGCTGTCTCGGCCGGGTGGAAGCGAATCCCACCTTTGTTGGGACCGCGAGCATCATTGTGCTGCACGCGATAGCCCTGAAAAACACGGGTGCTGCCATCATCCATATGAATGGGAAGACGCACATGGTACTCGCGCATCGGCCAGCGTAAAATCTCGCGAATCTGATGATCGAGGCCTAACAAATCAGCTACATGATCAAACTGCTGTTGGGCCATTGCAAATGCGTTGGTATTTTCTGCCATAATCTCTCCTATTTATGATCCTGGGTGAGCAAATCAAAATATTGTCGATTAAATGAAAACTGTAGTTTGCTATTTAAAACACAATATGCGGGCATTCAGGCCCAGCGCCCGCATTTGTTCTCGCTCAGTTTTCTCTGATGTAAGAACATACCTGCTCCACATACGATTTAATCGACTTAACCATATCCGAGATTCGAGTAACCGTCAATATGAATTAGTGATGATTTTTTCATAATTATATTGTAACTGCCCTGGCGTTCTGCTGCTGAAGGCTGGGGGTGTGGTGCGGCGCCGAAGCTGCCACATACCCAGATTTCCTTGCATGGTGAGTAGTTACTTTATATTCACATACAGAACACCCTTTAACCGAACCTTTTTTCGGTCTTCAGCTCGATTAGGTATGATTAATTATCCGAATTTGAAAAAATGGGAACAAATCGCCATCAAGGTGCGTCTAAATGATGAATGAAATCCCATAATATTCGATATTCGGAGGAACGAAAGATAATGCATAAAAAATTTGGTTTAATGATGATCAGTTTACTGCTTATTGGGGTGCTGGCTGCTTGTTCACCATTTTCAACACCGAACAACCCTGAAAATGCCCGGTCTTTATCGGTCAATGGTGTTGGGCATGTGACGGTCGTTCCGGACATCGCCTCAATCAATATCGGCGTCAGAACAGAAGCTGAACTCGTCACCGATGCCCTGGAGGGAAACACTGCTCAGGCTAACGCTATCTCACGGGCATTACAGGATTTAGGTGTCGCCGAAGAAGACATTCAGACCTCGAATTTTAATGTCTACCCCTCTGACCGTTATGATCCAATGACCGGTCAGATTGAAGGGCGGTACTTTGTGGTAGAAAACACCGTCAACGTCATGGTTCGTGAACTTGGCAACCTGGGAGATGTTCTCAATACCGTGGTCAGCGCTGGCGCAAACACAATTTATGGCATCAACTTCAGTGTTGAAAATCGAGATGAAGCTGTAGCAGAAGCTCGCCGTCTTGCAATCGCCGATGCCCAGGAAAAAGCAAGCGAGATTGCAGATGCCGCAGGCGTTCAGCTTGGCGAAATTATCAGCATCAATGTCCATGAAGGCGGCTACTCCATGCCATATTTTGACGCTGGTTGGGGTCGGGCTTTCGCCGAAGCCCAAGTTCCAATTGCTGCAGGAACGCTGACGATCACAATGGAAGCCAATCTGTCGTATGCGATTGAATAAAGCTAATTAACACTCCCCCTAACGGTGAGAGACGCCCTGAACCGGCGTCTCTCATCCGGGGAATTCAACCCAATCATCATAATAAGGAGGTTATTGATGAAACAAACGAAACTAACACTACTTGTAAGTTTAATCCTGGTCCTATTCATTGCTGGTTGTGCACCCGCACCGGGAAATCCGAACAGCTCCGATGCTCGTTTGATGCGGGTAAGCGGTACTGGCGTCATCGAAGTAGAGCCAGATATCGCCCGAGCAAACATTGGTGTTCGCACGGAATCGCCGGATGTTGAGGAAGCCCTGACTGAGAACAATGCGATTGCTGATGCAATCATCCAGCGCATGATGGACCTTGGCATCGAAGAAAGGGATATCCAGACCAGAGACTTCAACCTCTCCATCCGACAGCCCGACCAGCGGCGGCCGATAGAAGAAGTTGAACCGGAAGAAGCCGTTGAACCCGGAGAGGTCTTTGTCGTGCAAAATACGGTCAGCGTTGTCGTGCGGGATTTTGATGCCCTGGGCGAAGTGCTGGCAGCTGCTGTCGCAGAAGGTGCCAATACCATCCATGGTGTTTCCTTCGATATTGAAGACCGGGCAGCGATTGCTGAAGAAGCCCGCCAACTTGCGATTGAAAACGCACAGGCAAAGGCTGAATCGATTGCAGAAACGGCTGGTGTGGCCTTAGGCGCCATACAGACCATAGACATTGATCGTGCAGACCGGCCAGTTGCAAGACCTGAGATCGCCATGGAACGGGCAGAGTTTGATGCCGTTCCGATAGCGGGCGGCACATTGGCTGTCCAGGTTTCTGTCGATATCACGTATCAAATTGATTAAAAACCGAGATCAATTGAATAAGGAAAAAAGGGCTGTGGTTGTCAATTCAAAGCGATCACAGCCCGCTTTGTTAATCCGTCATTTTACGCTTCCCCAACACAAATTTACCATAAATGAGTATACTGAAACCACCTGACCGGAAGTGCACCATGTTCTTCTGGAGATGGCTAATAATTTTCAAACACACTAACAGGAGCAAAACAGATGCAAATTGTTACAGATAGCGGCTACGATCTCTCATCGCAGCAGTCAAAAGGCCTTTCAATTCATCCCCTACCGCTAAAAATCACCCTGAACGGGGAGACCTACCGCAGCGGGGTCGATATTGAACCGGAAGAGTTTTATGCGTTACTGGAAAAGACAGATGATATGCCGATCACATCAACCCCCTCACCCGGTGAGTTTTTGGAAGTTTACAAGCAAATCGCCGCTGATGATCCTGAGATTCTGTCAATCCACATCTCTTCTGGGCTGAGCGGTACATACAATGCGGCCGTAACAGCAGCAGAACAGATTCAGGATGCAAACATCACCCTGGTGGATACCCGCACCTTGTCGGCTGAAATGGGCTGGCAGATTGAAGCGGCTGATAGGGCTATCAAAGCGGGCTGGCCAAAGGATCGAATACTGACACTGATGGATGACATCCGAAACTTAACCGAAATGGTCTTCACCCTGCCTGATCTTACTTACCTGATCCACGGTGGAAGGATCAGCCATCTTAAAGGTCTGATGGCCAACCTGCTCGGGATCAAACCGTTAATCGGGGTGGATAAATCAGACGGCAAATACTATGACCGTGGAAAAAGCCGCACTTTCAAGCGGGCTATCCAATCTATCCCAGCTTACATTACAAAGAAGTTTCCGGAGGGCAGTCGCCTGAAAGTCCAGATCGGTCATGCCGGAAATCCCGAAGCGGCTGAACAATTACACGAAGCAACCGATGCTCTGTTCGACTGCAAATGGCTGCCGGATTGTTCGATCTCACCGGTACTTGGTGCTCACACGGGTCGGGGTTTGGTCGGGCTGGTCTTTGCCCTTGCAGATGAGATGCCCGAATTGCCCTGAATATCCTGTTCTGCTATTTTTTTCCGCTCAACATCATCTATAATTACAATAACCCAACTATCACTGGGAGGATCTGTGGATTCTTCAGAAAAGCCGCTGTCATTTGGTATTATCGGGTCGGTCAGCCCGACCACACCTCTGACTCATAATCCTTCTTACCTGTTATCGCTTCCTGAAGTCCAAAAATTAATGATCCAGAGCGCACAGACACCCAAAGCCCAGGCAGAAATCAAATCAACCCTGGCGGAGAGCGACATTTCATTGGAAGACCTGCTGGAATCTGGATTGTTGGAACAGGAAGGAGACGTTTTTAAAATCAGTTTTATCCTGTTTCTAAAAGAGGACCTGGTTGTGATCAGAGACGTGTGCGAAGAACTGGCCAGTTCACTGGCCAAGCGTTACCTTGCAGAATCCAGTGAGTTCCGTAATCTGCTGGCACAGACATCCAACCCCCATCATGTGCTTGAAGAAGTGGCTTTTATCCTGATTGGTTGTTTCTCGCTGGATTGGGATGGCCTTCAGATCACCGAGGAACTTGGCTACTGGCTCGAACCCATGGAAACAGAACTGGGCGATCGCTATGTGGCCTGGGCTGAGGAGCGAAAACCCGAAGATGCCAGAAAGATTTATTGGGGAAGCCATAACGATTATTACACAGATTGTGTCCTGACCACCTTTGGTGACCATGGAGGGTTATCTCGTCCCGGCTTTCCTGACCTAGCCTGGCGAATGAACAACCGGATTTACCAGCTCGACCTTGCACCGGAGATCGAGCATAACCTGGTGCGTTCTTTCTCGCCTTTTGTCTCATTGTTTACTGAACAGGTCGGATTGATCATGCTGGCTTTAGCCCAAAACAATGTCCAGCCCCAAGCCCTGGCAGATGAGATCGGGCTGGACCATGAACACCTGTATGCTTTGCTGGATTTGCTGGATGACCTTAATTATATTCAGATAGCCCCTACCAACATCAGGCCCATTATTCCTGTGCTTTTAGCGAAAGATGCCGAGATTGTAGAGGCCATCTTGACCCGCAGCGGGAAGATACTGGTGGATTGGCTTCCAACGCATATGGATATGCTACGTGAACGGCTGGCGGGAATAACCCCCCTGGCCTATGGTCTGCCTTTTGAGCTGATTTTCTCACAGATCTGGCATTACCTGTTTGGGATCGCTAACCGCCAACTGGTGAAAGGTGGCCTGTTCGCCGACCCCTATCATCCGGACCGGCGCTACCCAGGATTTATTCCGGCTGTCTGGCATCCGACTGTCCTGCCAGAAGAAACCACCTTTTAGC
>SKPR01000080.1 GCA_007119455.1 Candidatus Brevefilum sp.
GGCCGATATGGAGTAAATTTACACGATCACCTGGCAGGCTATCTGGTTTTTGTGGGTCATACCGGTAATGGGTGATTTCACCTGTTGCCAGATCTAACCTGTCCAATCCAGCGCCATCTGTTCCAATCCACAGGCTATGTCGGGCTGAATCAAAAGCCAATGCTGTGACATTATCGCCAGCCAGGGTGTTTGGCTCGCCCGGCACATGTCGTTTGTAACCAAAGGCTCGAGTGGCCGGGTTAGCTTTATTGACCCCCCCGCCGTGGGTACCAAACCACATAATACCTCCCTGGTCCTGGTAAATTGTTTGCACCCTGTTATGGCTCAAGCTATTAGGGTCATATTCCTGATGGGCAAAGTCAACCACGGTCAGCCGACCATTCTCGTTAAGCGTTACCAGGTTCACGCCCATGTCTTCGAAACCGATCCAGAGATTTTCCGAACGATCCTGGTAGACGACAGAAATCTGGTTACTGCGGATGGAATCAGGCTCATGCCGGTAAACACGGTGACGGAAGGTTTGTAAATCGAGGCGAACCAGACCCCCATAGGTTCCCACCCATAATCCGTCGTTGCCATCGCTACTGATGCTGGTGACACTGGCCTGGTCTGAGCTGAGTTTAAATGAAAATCTTGAAAAATTTCCTTGATCAGGATTGAGCAAATTCAACCCATTATCCGTTCCAACCCATAAACGCCCATGCCCATCTTCAAAGATCGCCTGGACAAAATCACTGCTCAGGCTTGTCGGATCGCCAGGTATTGTCCGGAAATTCTGTATTTCACGGCTTTCCAGCACCATTAAGCTTAATCCGCCCCGTGTACCGATCCATAAATTACCCTGAGAATCCGCCAGCATGGCCTGAACTCGCTCATCCGGTAAGGATGATGGATCATAGGGGTCCGGCTTAAAATGTTCAAAGGTGTTTTTTCTGCGATCAAACCGGGCAATCCCGCTGAAATAAGTCCCTAACCAGAGATCGCCATCTGCTGTTTCGATCAAGCTGGTAATATAGTCATCCATCAGCATATTCGGTGAAGTTGGGTCAGCTTTGAAAACTGTAAAATCGTGACCATCAAATTTATTCAATCCTTCTCGTGTCCCAAACCACAAGAACCCCTGAGAATCCTGGAGGATGGCAAGGACGGTGTTTTCCGAAAGCCCTTCACGCACACCTAAATGCTCAAACCGCATATAACCAAGGCCTGAGTCAATCACAGGCCATTGTGTTCGGATAGCCGTGTGGCTGCTACGCTGGGCCATCACCGTGGTGTGCCAGGGCAGAACCGTGATGATTAACAATCCAATCAACAACGCCCATGTCACACGTTTTAATATGTGGATAAAACCAACAATCTCTTTAGAATCCCAGAACATGGCCTATATTTTATTCGATAATGCTCTAAAACCCAACCCTGTAGACGTGTGTTTAATCACCAAACCGGAAGTCAATCAGCTTCCGGTTTGGTGTGAGGAGAAAATAATGTTTTAAGGTAAAGCTTGGTCAACTTTCCCGAGTAGGTCAATCAGATAATGTGTCAGAATCCAATCCGCCACCAATGGAAAACCCAATGCCAGCGCCCAGGCCAATGATAGCCAGGTAGAGGCTTTGACCGCTGAGCCAGAAGAGAAACAAAGCAAGGGAGGCGCTAATGATCATTCCCATGGCTGCTCCGAAAATGGCTTTCTTCCATTTATTGACGTTCAGATTTCCAAGATTCATATGCCAGTTTCGTTTCGCTTGATTGCGATGGCGGTCAAGCCTGACAGTGTCTTATCTGCTCAACCTTGCTGCTATTATCCCAGAATCTAAATCCTCCCACACCGGGCGAAAGGTGCAATTGAGACCTGTCCAATCGGCCAGGTTTAATCATAAGATGGGCGTTTATACCCTGCATTTTTTTATGGAAAAGTTTGATCAGGTCTGTTTTGGTTTGACAAAACAAGCCCAGGTTGCAGGCCGACCGCCACCCCCATCCGGACGTCTTTCATCACTGTCTTCCCGCCAGCATTGATCCAGAAAAGCCTTGAATAACTCCAAATCATCATCGGTGACCCCATGTTCAGCGCCATCAGAATCTTTTCGGTGTGCATATAGGAGGTAACACCCTCCAGATTTCAGCCACCGGTTCAGGTTGGACACATAATCCTTACGCCCCCCAGGTGAGAGGCTGTGATAACAACCAATATCCAATACCAGATCAAAGGTCTGGTCCAGACCCGGTTCACCGGTCACATCGCCATGAATAACCCGGGCATTGATGCCAGCCTTCTGTAATTTGGCTCGGGCACGTAAAACAGATAGCCAGGCCATGTCCATACCGACCACTGACCAACCATATTGCGCCATCGTTACCAGGTTTGTCCCCGTCCCGCACCCGACATCCAGGGCTCGTCCTGCAGGTTTCTCATCGAGGACACGCTTCAACTCGGGCGGTGAAACACCGGTATCCCAGGGCGGCCTGCCCAGGTACATCAAATTAAAACGTATCCAGCGCCAAAGGTTCTTAAATGCCATTTATTGTTGCAAGGAATAGCCTACCAGTTCAACCCGGTAACCACTGATGATCTCATCAAAATTGAAAGCTCTGAATGCATAGCCGACTGTCTCGCAGAAAACCTCTCGCAATGATCCATTGGGGAGTTGGGTTTGAAGGGTAACACAGGTATGCATTTCACCAGTTGGTAAACTTTCTTGAAATGGTTGCGAAACCTGCCGAATCCCGGACTCATGCTGCTCAGGTTCAACGCGTTGATTGCGGTCGGTGTACCAGAGCTCCCCAGCAGGGGGGAACGGGATCACCAGGTCAAGCCAGGTTGTGGGCAGCTCTGAGTCTGTCACGCTTTCTGCCAGGTACACATTCTCCCCGTCAACCAGGTAAAAGAAAGTTGCCGCTTCGGGGACAGCAAGAAAATCAGGCGGCGGAGCACCCTCCAGCAATTCAACCGCACGGTCTACTCGGGCGATATAAAAGCCATCCATTAATTTTGTTTCCACAACGGTATCGCTCACCCGCCAGAACACTTCCATATTCTGATCAAACCCCATGTAACCATAAATCCAGGTGCTCCCGACAAATAAGGGAAAAGTTTCCAGCGTATGCGCGGTTACTTCATCTACTTCAGGGTCCTGGAGCAGACCAACGGGAAATTCAGCCGGATCAACCTGGGGTGTCTGGTGGATATTATTCAGGGTTGGACGGTCAGCCGGTTGCGCGCAGGCTGTGACGAGGAAGCTCAAAATCCAAATAAATTGGATTTTAATATATGCAGACAAATAATGTTTCACTGCCATGATGAAGTAAGTATACCCATGAATACCTGTCATGGTACAAACCGAATGTTTTTGAGTCTGACATCCGGTCTGGGTAAAATTAAACCAGGCATATCGACACCCGGAAAGGATCATCATGGAAAAGACAATCAAATCAAGAATTACGCTGAATGATGACGTGGAAATTCCCTATTTAGGCTTGGGGACCTGGCTGTCCAGGGGCCGGGATTGTCGCCAGGCTGTTAAATATGCCCTGGAATACGGCTATGATCACGTAGATACCGCCCAGGCTTATGATAATGAAAACGAGGTCGGTGATGGCTGGAAAGATAGCGGCAGGTCGAGGGACGAGCTCTTTATTACAACCAAAATCCGCAATTCCAACCAGGGTTTTGAACGCAGTAAACAATCGCTTACCCGGAGCTTGCAAGCCCTCCAGACCGAATACGTTGACCTTCTGCTGATCCACTGGCCGGATGTCAACAACTTTGAACGGACTATACAAACCTGGCGCGCCTTGATTAAATTACGCGAGGAAGGCCTCTGCCGGAGCATTGGGGTGAGCAATTTCACCATCCGATTACTGGATAAATTATTAGAAGAAATTGACGTGGTCCCAGCTGTCAACCAGGTCGAATTCCATACGTTTCTCTTCCAGAAAGAATTGATGGAATATTGCCAGGGAAAGAGGATCCAGATTGAAGCCTACAGCCCCATCGCCAGGGCGAAATTCCTCGACAACGATCAGATCCAGAGAATTGCGAAAAAATATCACAAAACCCCTGCTCAGGTGATGCTGGCCTGGTGCGTTAACCACGACCTGGTCGTCATTCCAAAAACTGTCCACAAGGATCGGATCGAGGAAAATGCGGATATCTTCTTCGAACTGGACGATGACGATATGAAAGCACTGAACAAACTCGGGCCGGAAACCCGCCTGGTCCAGATTTCCGAAGCACCCCCTTCATGGTAGCCTGCAAGAAAGGAAAGATATGGATAAAAATTCAACCTTCGAATTGAACAACGGTACGAGAATTCCCGTGATCGGGTTTGGCACCAATGTCTTGCAGGGCGAATCAGGCATCAAAGACATTCAAAGGGCATTGGAAGCCGAATATCGGTTAATTGATACCGCCCAGAGCTATGAGAACGAAGAAGAGGTGGGACTGGCGGTTGAAAACAGCCCGGTTCCCAGGCAAGACATCTTCATCACCACCAAAATCACTGATGAAAACCAGGGGCGAGAGCTGACGTTTGAATCTACACATGCCAGCCTTGAGAAATTGCGGACGGATTATGTTGATCTTCTACTGGTCCACTGGCCCAACCTGGACGATTTCGACATTTCCCTCGAAACCTGGCAGGCATTGATATCCCTCCAGGAGCAGGGTATCGCCAGGGCAATTGGGGTCAGTAATTACACCCCGGACCTGATTCAATTGACGATCGATGAAAGCAGTGTCATACCGGCCGTCAACCAGGTGGAATTTCATCCCTTCCTTTTCCAAAAGGATTTGATGGATTATTGCCAGAGCCAGAACATTCTGGTCGAATCTTACTGTCCGATTGCACGCGCTGAACACACACAAGCACCAATCTTACAACATCTCTCAGAAAAATACGACAAATCACCCGTGCAGGTCATTTTACGCTGGCACCTCGAACATGGTTTGGTACCCATCCCAAGATCAACCAATCCAGACCACATTGAAGCCAATCTCGATATTTTCGACTTCTCTATAACGGAAGAAGAAGTCGCCAAAATGGACGAACTGGATATGAACTACCGCATTGTTAACCCTGAAAAAGGCCCGCCGAGCTGGCGAAAGGCCTGAACAATTGCAATGATGTTCACCTAAATCACAAACCAAGTTATTCTTAATCAAAACAGGCCGGGTTAAACAACGGCCTGTAGTTTATTAATTATTGATCGGTCAAAACCAGGATCAGCTCACAAAAGCGATATCCACCATGTCTTCAAGGACGTTTTCAAGCGCCATGGTATGGCTGCAGCGACCGCGGGTCTGGAAAAAATCACAGGTGCAGTCCCATTGTCCATCCTTATAAGTCACGTGGTGTTCATCATGCCGACCTTTGAAAGTAACATTAAAGTGATTGAACACAATCCTATCACGCTCCTGTGCATAACGCTTGGCTTTCTCAATTTTGCCGATCAATCCGTAGTCCATGGGGCACTTTTCCTTTCTTTATCTGGAGAGTTAATAAAAAAGAGCACGCGCGGGGCTCCCGGCGTGCTAAAAATCATTCAGTTTTTGACTTAATCCCGGCATAAGGGTTAATCCAATCTACTGTTCTTTCTTGCCTTGAGTATAAACCGAGTCGAAGACAAAGTCAACGTTTCTTCTCAAAAATCAGGGCATCCTCTCCGCCAACATAGTACTTCTTCCAGCGATTAACCAAAACATAGCCATTAGATTCATACAGGGCCACAGCAGCCAAATTGGACTCACGAACGCTTAACCGGATGGACGGCATGCCAAGTTTTGTTTCACACGCTGCCAACAAATCCCTGGCAATACCCACCCGCCGATAGGCTGGCAAGACAGCCAGGGTGGTCACCCAACCCAGTTTAGAATGCATCTCGCGCTCGCCACCAATAAAACCCACCATATGCCCCTCTGCAACTGCCTTCAGGCGCACCAGGCCGGGCAAGGTCAGCACCCCAATTACATCCCAAAAAGGCCAGTGATCTTCCCGTCTGAA
>SKPR01000116.1 GCA_007119455.1 Candidatus Brevefilum sp.
CATAATCGCGCCGGAACCATAACCCATCATCACGTAATCAGCAATCCAGATCGGAATGCGTTCATCATTGACCGGGTTGATGGCATAACCGCCGGTAAATACACCGGTTTTTTCCCTGTCCACGGCCTCACGTTGAATATCACCCATCCGCTCCGCCTGTGCCTGGTAAGCTGCGACGGCTTGTTTGTTTACGTCCGTTGTGACATCATCGACCAGAGGATGCTCGGGTGCCAGCACCATAAAGGTTGCGCCCCACAGGGTGTCGGGTCGGGTGGTGAACACTTCAATCTCTTCGCCGCCCTCGGTTTTGAATGTCACCAAAGCGCCTACTGAGCGGTTGATCCAGTTGGTCTGCAGTGTTTCAACCTGTTCGGGCCAGTCGATGGATGTGAAGTCGAGCAGTTCGTCGGCATATTGCGTGGTGCGGAAGAACCATTGTTTCAGGTTTTTCTTGATCACCGGTGTGCCGCAGCGTTCACAGTGGCGATCTTCCCCCTGCACCTGCTCTCGGGCCAGTGTCGTGTTGCAATTCGGGCAGAAATCAACCGGTGCCTCCTTCTGGTAAGCCAGCTTATTCTCGAAGAATTTGATAAAAAACCACTGGGACCATTTGTAATAGGCTGGATCAGCCGAGAGGGCTTCCCGGCGCCAATCGAACATGGCGCCCATGGATTTGAGCTGCCGGCGCATATTGTCGATGTTTCTAAATGTCCATTCCTTTGGATGAATGCCTCGTTCTATTGCTGCATTTTCAGCTGGCAGTCCGAAGGCGTCGAACCCAATTGGGAACATGACGTTGAACCCCTGCATGCGTTTGAAACGGGCGCGGGCGTCAGAAGGCGTCATGGCATACCAGTGGCCGATATGAAGATCACCGGATGGGTAAGGGAGCATGGTCAGGGCATAAAATTTGGGCGTTTCAGCATCGATATCCGCATGGTAAAGACCATCGGCGGCCCATTGTTTCTGCCACTTGGGCTCGATGTTCTCAGGTTTATAAATCGGTATACTCGTTGGGTCTGGCATTGTCTTCTCCTAACACTGATAAACTTTGATCATTTCATTTTTCGTCATCAACATCTCTGAACGGTAATGGTCATTATATTGATCCTGTAAAATTCATTTAGTCCTGAAACATCCCATGACGTCACACCATTCACAAACACATAACTAATACCTGGTAACTAATCACCATTCACCATTCACCATTCACCATTCACCATCATTAAATCAAAAACCGCCGTCCTGACAGGGACGACGATGTATGCGCCGCGGTACCACCCTGCTTCCCGGATCATAATAATTGTCCGGACAGCTTGGGCCGCGCTAACGGGCGGTCTCCGTCACCGGCTACTGGCGTTCACCGGTGCCACCTGCCCCTACTGTGGGGCTGGTCAGGCGAGTTCAACCTTTTTGATCGGCGTTCCGCGTCGCCGGTCGGGCTCTCACCGGGTGATCCCGAGTCGCTGGCGGATGGTCTACTACTCCTGCCGTGGTGTTTTCTTGATTGCCTTGATTGTAGCACATATGTGGATAGGGTTTCAAGATCGAACTCTGGTTAAATAATGCGATTGAGTGCCAAGAAGTCTTGTTACGATCGTTCGTTAATCCAGAGAAGATGAAACACTTTAATCGAAAACGACCAGCAAAAGGCATTTCTTGTTAATGATGGTCCTTTTCCCTGATCCCAGATCAAGGTGTCGTGCTGACTTCCAAATGATCATTCAGGCATAAGCTTCCGGGTGATTCAACCCGGGCATAGCGTACACCTTCTATTAACGGGCAGGGCCGATGATCCTGCCATAATTCACACTCAGGCCAGCACTTTTTCCGCTCCTGGAGGATAACGAGGATCAAATCGCCGCTTTTCAGCCGCGCATCCGTCGGGGGCATCTGGTCGCAAACCAGGGTGATATCGGCCTTAAACCGCCGGTAACACAGACCTCGGGCCACTGCCTGGTCAACTTCACGCCTGGCATCCAGGCTCATCAGGCTGACTGGCCTGTCGGGGGTCTGCCGGTTTGCACCTGCCAGTCCCTCCGTGGTGAACTGAGCGCAATCTCTGTGTTCGTGTAGAGCTGCAACGGTAAAAATGGTTTCTGTCATTTTTTCATATACAAGGTATGGCTATCAGTTGATGGTTGGACTAATTGTATCAGTGCTTTTCTGGTGATGGCTTTCCACGCAGATGGAACGCAGGGTAACCGCAAGATCTTCAATATTGTGATTGGTGACTTGCCACTGTGTCATTGACACCCTTTCTCGCCCAGCATCCATCATGTTCAGATTTGCTTCTGCAGGCGGGAAAGAACCCCCCGCCCTGTAGACATGGCTTTAGCTCAAAAAATTATTATGCATGATGGAAAAATTTTCTTGACGCCCATTTTTGCTCATGGTAACATTAAGTTTGTGCTATTTTAGCACTCTCAATGCGAGAGTGCTAAAATTTAAGCGGAGGCGCTATGAGACTGACCGACCGACAAAAACTCATCCTGACCATAATCATTCATGAGCATATCCAGACCGCGCAGCCGGTCGGGTCTAAAACGCTGGTCCAAAAGTACAACCTGAACATGAGTTCGGCCACTGTCCGGAATGAAATGGCCACTCTGACAGACTATGGTTTATTGCGCCAGCCGTATACGTCGGCCGGTCGGGTGCCCACGGAAGAAGGGTATCGTTTCTTTGTGGGAAACCTGGTCCAGAAGAGTGCCCTCCCGACGACCACACGACGAACAATCGCCCATCAGTTTTATCAGTCCCGCCAGGACGTCGAACAATGGCTCAGACTGGCCGCATCCGTGCTGGCCAATCAGTCCCAGGCTGCATCATTGGTGACGGCGCCCCATGCTGAAAAAGCGATCTTCAAACACCTGGAGCTGATCGCCACACGCGGCCGGCAGGTTTTGATGGTGCTGGTGTTGATGGGGGGTGAAATCCGCCAGCAATTCATTGCCCTCGGTGAGCCTGTGCCTCAGGAACGCCTGTCTGAAATCGCAACTCAGATTTCCAACCTGTGTGTGCGCTGCAATGCCGACATGATCTCGCGCTTGCGAGGTCAGATGGACCCCCTCGGGCAGGATATATTGGACATCCTGTTAACAGAGATGGCTCTGATCGAAGAAGCGGCCACCGGAGAAATTTATCTGGATGGAATGATGAATGTGCTTAATGAACCAGAATTTGCTGAATCCGATGAAGCACGCCAGGCCTTACACATCCTTGAAAAACGTTCGCTGCTGGAAAACTTGCTGGCCAGTACGGTGATGAATGCCGATGTGGGCGGCATCCAGGTATTAATCGGTGGTGAAGGCACCTGGGAGGAATTGCGCTCATGCTCGGTAGTCCTGGCACGTTACGGCGACCCCAATTCATTGACAGGGTCAGTGGGCGTCTTGGGGCCAATTCGCATGCCCTATGACCGGACGATTTCAACCGTGCGATTTGTTGCCAACGTCCTGAGCGACCTGGTAACCGAAACCCTGGCTACCTGAAAATTGGACTTTTAATAACCTGTCATCTTTATGTTAACTGGAGCAACCTATGGTAAAAGATAAAAAAAACCAACAAGAACCAAACGAAGATCAGAATAATCCCTCACCCAATGGTGCGGATGAGGGCCAGACCATGGTCGCGCTGACCTACGATGAATATGAAGCGCTGCAAAACGAACTGGAGTCCCTTGAAGCCCAGGCCGAAGGGCACAAAGATAGTTGGATGCGGACGGCAGCCGAGTTCGAAAATTATAAAAAACGCGTTCAGCGGGATGCTTCACGTTCATACCAGGATGCGATGGTCCATATCCTCAAGATCTTTTTAGAAGTCGCGGATGATATGGAACGCGCGATTGTCAATCAACCGCAAGGTAAAGGTAAGGATGTCGATAGCTGGCTCAATGGGATTGAACTCATCTATCAAAAATTGATCAACAAAATGAAAAACCAGGGTGTGGAACGCATGGATGTCAAACCTGGCGACGAATTTGACCCCAATATCCACGAAGCCATCACCCAGGAAGAACACCCGGAATTTCAAGAAGGACAGATCATTGATGTTGTCCAACCGGGATATCAGGTTGCTGACCGTATCATTCGCCCTGCGATGGTACGGGTGGCACAATAGACAACAGGAGGCCTTATAAAATGGGAAAAATCATCGGTATTGACCTTGGAACAACCAACTCTGTCGCCGCCGTCATGGTAGGCGGCGAACCCGTCGTGATCCCCTCTGCGGAGGGAGAACGGCTTGTCCCATCCGTGGTCGCTGTCAACAAAAACGGCGAGCGCCTGGTGGGACGGGTGGCCCGCAACCAGGCCATCACCAACCCTGAGAACACGATCTTCTCAATTAAACGTTTCATGGGGCGGAAATTTGACGACCCGGAAGTTCAACGGGCGTTAAAACACGTGCCCTATCAGGTCAGCAAAGCGCCCAATGGAGATCTGCGAGTTTACCTGGCCGGTAAAGAATATTCACCCCCTGAGGTGTCGGCCATGATTCTCTCCAAGATTAAAAGGGATGCAGAAGCTTACCTGGGCGAACCCGTCACCCAGGCTGTGATCACCGTCCCGGCTTACTTTAATGATGCCCAGCGGAATGCCACCAAGGATGCCGGTAAGATTGCCGGCCTGGAGGTGCTGCGGATCATCAACGAGCCAACGGCTTCATCCCTGGCTTATGGTCTGGATAAAAAGAAGAATGAAGTGATAGCCGTCTATGACCTGGGCGGCGGTACCTTTGACATCTCCATCCTGGATGTTGGCGAAGGCGTCTTCCAGGTGCGCTCCACCAGCGGGGACACCTTCCTCGGTGGTGATGATTTTGACCAGCGGATTATCGATTTCATCGCCGACGATTTCAAAAAGGAACACGGTATTGACCTGCGTAATGACCGCCAATCCCTGCAACGTCTGAAAGAGGCCGCGGAAAAAGCCAAAATCGAGCTGTCCAGCACCATGCAAGCTGAGATCAACCTGCCCTATGTCACGGCTGATTCAACCGGCCCGAAACACCTGGTGATGACACTGACCCGATCCAGGTTAGAGCAATTAACTGAAGACCTGGTCAACCGCAGCCTGACGCCTGTCAAACAGGCCCTGGATGATGCCAATTTGCAGAAGAGTGAAGTGGACGAGGTGGTTTTAGTGGGTGGCATGACCCGTATGCCGAAGATTCAAACCGAGGTTGAAAAATTATTCAACAAAGAACCCCATAAGGGCGTCAATCCCGATGAAGTTGTGGCAATTGGTGCCGCAATCCAGGCCGGGGTTCTGGGCGGTGAGGTCAAGGACATCCTGTTGCTGGATGTAACCCCCCTGACCCTGTCCGTGGAGACCCTGGGCGGCGTGGCCACCCCCCTGATCAAACGCAACACGACCATCCCCACCCGTGAGAGCCAGGTCTTTTCCACAGCTTCTGACAGCCAGACCCAGGTTGAAATTCATGTACTCCAGGGCGAACGCCCGATGGCTGCAGACAATAAATCGCTGGGCAAGTTCATCCTGGATGGCATTCCCCCCGCACCACGCGGCGTACCGCAAATCGAAGTGACCTTCGATATCAATGCCAACGGCATCCTGGAGGTGACGGCGCAGGATAAAGCCACCGGCCGCAGCCAGAATATCACCATCACGGCTTCCTCGGGTTTGAGCGAAGATGAGGTGGAAAAGATGCGGCAGGACGCTGAAAAGCACGCTGATGAAGACCGCCAACGACGCGACCTGATTGAAGCTCGTAATCATGCCGATAATATGGTCTATTCCGCTGAAAAAACGCTCAAAGACCTGGGCGACAAAGTCCCTGGCGAGATGCAGCAGCAGGTCGAAGATGCGGCCAGCAAAGTGCGTGAGGTCAAGGATAGCGATGATCTCGAAAGCATCAAAAAAGCGTCAGAGGAGCTGGCCGAGGTTTTGCAGCAGCTCGGGCAGGCTGCATACCAGCAAGGGACAGCGGACGAAGGCGCGCCAGGCGATGAAGGTGGTGAAA
>SKPR01000047.1 GCA_007119455.1 Candidatus Brevefilum sp.
TGACCTCGCCCATTAGGCTCGAAGCTGCCATTAACCCTGTCGATGTTGCCCTGATTCGGGTTGCCCTGGTCGATTTTTCCGGAAATACGCTTTCACGGCAATTACTGCGTTTAGAAGAATCAGGTGGTCAAGCCGTCCAATTTGTCACGCTGTTACATTTTGAAATTCCAACCGATCATGCTCAGGCCATCCTCACACTTGCTACTTACGATGAGTCGCACCGGCCGATTGCATTGCGTTCATCATCGTTAAGGCTCCAATCAGATGGCAAGCCAATCATCCTGACCAACCTTCCCGGAAAAGACTGGATCGCAATTGAAGAAACTGAACACAGGGACACAACCACCGGGATGGAATTGATCGTTAAAGGCACATTCATTCCTCTCTCAAGCAGGCCGGCCTTCTTCAATCTGATCGATGACACCGGAAGGGTGATCGGATCCAGGCAGCTGGTCGCAAAAACCCCGGGAGAACCCCAGGATTTTTCAATCACCGTGATTTATCCTCATAACCACAACACCCAATCTGCCCAACTTGTGATTCGCCAGGCTTCTGATTCAATCCCGACGGATATCATTCTGGATCGTTTACCCATTAATTTGGAACCTTGAGATGTTATAGAACCAATATCATCGCGGGTCACACTCAAGGTAATCGCGAAACTGAGTAGGGGCATTGCACGAAAAGTCGATTTATGAAGACAGGACGTGCCCCAAATCTGCAGACTTAGCCTTTGCCTGTACAAGCGCTTCCCCTCTGCGTGTCAGCAGGTGTTAGGGGTATAATGGTTGGCATTGCCGGGTACGTTTTTATATGGGCATGGAGGAGATCTTTATGTCACAAACTTACGATACCATCATCATCGGCGCTGGGATCGTCGGCAGCATGATGGCCCGCTACCTCTCTCAATACAAGCTGGATATCTTATTAATTGAAAAAGAAGCCGATGTGGGGATGGGTACCAGCGCAGCCAATTCTGCCATTGTTCATGCAGGTTATGACGCCCTGCCAGGCACCAATAAAGCCATCACCAACACCCTGGCCGCCGGTATGTGGCCCCGGCTTTCCCAGGAATTGGGAATTCCTTACGCACGTTGCGGCGATTATGTGGTGGCCACCAGCGATGCTGATATGGATGTACTGGAAAGCCTGTTGGAACGGGGGCAGATCAACGGCGTCCCGGATATGGCTATCATCAATGGTGAAGAGATGCGGCGCAGAGAACCCCTGATCCGACCGGACACAGTCGGGGCTTTATGGGTCCCCTCAGGTGCGATTGGGGACCCCTTTGCAGCCACCATCGCGGCTGCGGAAAATGCCGTGATGAACGGTGTTGATCTCAAACGGTCGACGGCCTTTGAAGATTTCTTGATGGAGGGTGATCGGATAACCGGTGTGCACACCAATCAGGGTGATTTTCACAGCCGCTGGGTGGTCAACGCCGCCGGCTTGTATGCTGATGATGTCATGCACAAAGCCGGTGTCCGCCCTGAATTCAAAATCCGACCGCGCCGCGGGGAGTATGTCATCCTCGATAAGGCTGACTTCCAACTGACCAACCCGACTGTCATATTCCCAACACCAACCGAGAAGGGTAAAGGCATTCTGCTGGCTTCCACCCTCCATGGCAATGTCATCGTCGGACCCAATGCGAACTTTGTGGACTCAAAAGAGAACACAGCCGTCACCCGTGCTGGGCTTCAAGAAATCTGGTCAGGTGGCAGCACCCTGGTCCCGGGCATTAACCGCAAACACATCATCGCTGAATTTGCCGGATTGCGCGCCACTGGCAATGCCCCTACCCCCAATCCGGCCATTGATTATAACCAGGACTTCATCATCGAGATTCCAGAGGAAGTTCAGGGTCTGGTCAACCTGGGCGGGATCGAATCTCCCGGCTTCACCGCGGCCCCGGCATTGGCCCTGATGGTGATTGATCTGCTCAAGGAAGCCGGAGAAGTTTTAGAAGAAAAAGCCGACTGGAATCCGGTGAGGGTGCCACGACCGGTCTTCCGGCATCTTTCTAAAGACGAACAGGCAGCCCTGGTTGCCAGCGACCCCGCTTATGGCCGAATTGTGTGCCGCTGTGAAACCGTAACCGAAGGAGAGATCCTGGCCGAGATTCACGCACCCATTCCTGCAGATACCTACGATGCTATCAAAAGACGCACCTGGCTTGGTACCGGACGTTGCCAGGGCGGGTTTGACATGCCTCGAATGGTTCAGATTCTCTCCGATGAGCTTGGAATACCGCCGGAAGCCGTCACCAAAAAGGGAGAAGGGTCTCAGTTCCTCTACCGTCCGACCAAACAGGTTGAAGAGGATCACCTCTCTGTGGAGGCCTTGATATGAAAACCAGCTATGACGTGATCATCATCGGGAGTGGTCCTGGCGGGTTGGCTGCAGCCATTGCTGCCAGAGAAAATGGGGCAGAAGATGTTCTGATGATTGAACGTGATATTGAATTGGGCGGCATCCTCGTTCAGTGCATTCATAATGGGTTTGGGCTGGAGCTGTTCAATGAGGATATGCCCGGTCCGACTTATGCCCAGCACTTTATTGAAAAAGCCAGGGATAGTGGGGTTGAGACCTTGATGGATACCATGGTGCTGGAGATCACCCCCGAGCGGATGATTTATGCTATCAATAAGAGCTCAGGGTATATCACGCTTTCTGCTCGTTCAATCGTTTTGGCCATGGGCTGCCGCGAACGCACCCGGGCGCAGATCATGCTGCCCGGATCACGCCCGGCCGGTGTCTACACTGCCGGCACCGCTCAGCGCTTTGTGAATGTTGAGGGTTACATGCCAGGCAAGAAGTTTATCATCCTTGGCTCAGGCGATATCGGCATGATTATGGCCCGCCGTTTGACAATTGAGGGTGCCCGGGTTGAGCGTGTGCTCGAGATCCTGCCTTATCTTTCCGGGCTGACGCGCAATTACGTGCAATGCCTGCTGGATTATGGCATTACCCTCCAGAAACAACGCACGGTCAGCCGCATCTACGGTAATGACCGGGTGGAAGCCATTGAAGCGGTCAGTGTCGACGAAAAGTGGAACCCGATCCCCGGGACCCAGGAAGTGATCCCCTGTGACACCCTGCTTTTGTCCGTGGGGCTGATACCGGAAAACGAACTTTCGAAAAAGGCTGGGGTGCTTTTGGACCCGATTACAAATGGCCCTTATGTCGATGACCGTTTTATGACCAATGTCCCCGGTATCTTTGCTGCCGGCAATGTGGTGCATGTCTATGACCTGGTGGACTGGGTCACTGAAGCAGGTTATGTCGCCGGGAAGGGTGCAGCTCAATTTGCTCAAGCAGAGAAAGTTGAACCGGAAGCACTGATCCCACTCAAAGCCGGTGATAATATCCGTTATGTCGTGCCGCATAAGCTGGATAAAGAACGTCTGGCTGAAGCATTGGTCCGCCTGCAGATGCGGGTCACAACACCGATCGAGGAGCGTGTTCTGGTGACGGTTGAAAACCAGCGCGGTGAGGTGATCGCCAGGCGGGGAGAGCCCTATGCCCGCCCCGGAGAGATCCTGACCATGGCCATCAAACCGGATACTTACCAGGCTGTCCAGGATGCGAGTGAACTGACCGTCAATGTCAGGCAACGGTGAAACGATAAATATTTACACGTATGGATAAGGAAAAAGAAATGCCACAAACCAGTGAAATGATCTGTGTGACCTGCCCAAAGGGTTGTGTTATGCAAGTTAAACATGAAGGCGAACATGTCCTGGAAGTTCTGGATGGCTGTAAACGCGGGGAGGATTATGCGATTTGCGAATTACAGGATCCGCGCCGGATGGTTGCTTCGACTGTCAGAGTTACCGGCGGTCTGCACCCGCTGGTGCCGGTCTACACCCGCAAGGCATTCCCGAAGCCCCTGATCCCCCAGCTGGCACAAAAACTGCGCGAGGTTGAGGTGCCTGCGCCGGTGACGATCAACCAGGTCGTACTTCAAAATGCACTGGGAACGGGCATTGACATCATCGCCAGCCGAGATATGCCGAAATCACATTAGGCTGGCCCGCCGATTAAACACCTATTAAACCCACGGGGCTTCAGTCTGATAAATTAACAAGTTCAGGAGAGGAACATGATGGAAAAAATTCTGGTAGGTTATGCCACAAAATACGGCTCCACGCAGGAGGTTGCCAGTTTTATCGCAGATGTTTTCCGTGAACCGGGAGGCAATGTTGATCTGCAAGAACTCCGTGATGTGAGGTCCCTGGATGGATATCGTGCGGTAGTGATGGGCGCGCCATTTTATATGTTCAAATGGATGAAGGACGCCCGTCAGTTCCTTTCACGCCATCAGGAAGCATTATCCGGGATACCGGTGGCTGTGTTTGCCCTGGGGCCGACGGAAGAATTCAAATCAGAAGAAGACCGGCATCAGACTTACGCCCAGCTTGACAAAGCACTTGTGGAATTCCCCTGGCTCAAACCTGTCGACCAGGCCTTATTTGGGGGTAAATTCGACCCGGCTAACCTGAAATTCCCCATAAGCCTGTTCATGGGCAAGATGGCCCCCAGCGACCTCCGGGATTGGGATCAGATTCGAGCCTGGGCTGAAGATGTCAGGGGCAGGATTTAAGATCAGCATTGATTGCTGTGAGCCAAACCGCGTTTTTGGTTTATAAAATTACCAACGAAAAAGTAGCGCCGTTACCTGCAACGGCGCTACTTTGATTTTTCATGTTTTAGCCAATTTGGGTTACGGTAACCAGGTCGGGTTACTCAGTGTTTGTGGGCGTCTGGCCGCTTGGATCATGCACCCAGACATAATCTCCCTCTTCGGCCCAATGAAATAGCCAGTTTGCATCTCCGGGAGAAAGGTTGACGCAGCCGTGTGATTGGGGATAACCGAATCCAAAGGGCCAGTAGGTAGCGTGGATGGCGATTGACCCATCGTAATACATCGTCCAGGGCACGTCTTCAAGGTAATAATAATCTGAGCGATCTGCTTCAAAGGACCCCTGCATGGTTTCCAATTCTTTTTTCTCATAAATCTGGAACACACCCGGCCGGGTGTGGAAGGGGTAACGGCCGGTTGCGATCAGGGCTGCAAACAACAATTGTCCGTCTTCATAAGCCTTGATCACCTGTTGTTCGAGATTGAGCTCAATCCAGCGGTTGGCGCTTACGCCTTCAGGCGGTGTCGGATTGAGTGAAACGACTTTGGCCATCAAACTGTTGACCCATTCATCCGGACCAATTTGGTACCAGGTCAGGTCTTCAGCCTCAACCGTATTAAAGACCTGGATCAGATCCTCACGCTGGTAGAAAATGCCGGTCCCCGGGGACGTATAGGAAGGTTCGCGCCGGCTTTCATTATCCTGATAGCCGACGATCCATCCAAAATCATTACGGGGGTTTTCAAAGAATTCAAGGCCCTGATATTGAGTATACGCAGCTGGCGCAGCGCGCATCCATTCACCGGTGGTGAGCTGGACATATGGCTTACCACCGTGATCCCGTCGGTTAAAATAACTGACATAGCGCAGCGCGCCTGGAGCAATACTGCGTACCGGATTTTCACCGGCAACAGCATCATCAAAGGTGGCATAAATGGGTGCAGGTTCATGTTCGGGCAGGTTGATCCTGGCGATAAAAACAGGCAGAACACCCAATTCAGCGGGTGGTTTGGCAGCAGGCAGCTCTTGGGGCGGGTAGGGGAACCCTGCTGCTTCCATCTCAGCCACCGTTTGGGCCGGCCCATACATCAGGCATTGTTCGCCTGCAATCATCCCGGGCAGGCATAAGGGCATGCCAAAATAATCACTCAAGCCAACTGCCGTAACAACTTCATTGTTTTGTGCACTGACCAGGCTGGAGGGAAGACCCAGGAGGGTTATCAATAACATCAAGAGCAGGAATGGTTTCATGTTTTCAACCTTATAAATATTTACACTTATTATTATCTGATTAGTGTGATTATACCAAAAACAGTCCGCAAAATCATCATCACAAA
>SKPR01000202.1 GCA_007119455.1 Candidatus Brevefilum sp.
AAATCCATACCTAACTCCTTTGAAAGTACTCAGCATGCAAGAGACTATGGAGTCCCCAGCCTTTAGCAGCAGAACTGCCCGAGCAGTTACACGCCTTTGATTTAATATTGATACATTATAGCCTATCCATTCATGAAAACCATTTCAAAGTTGTTGGTCAAAGAATGGTATACTCAAAAATGCAAGTAGAAATGGAGCTTCCCATTGAAAAAATCCCTCAAAGGTCTGATCAAACTGACCCGTTTTAACGAGTATGTATATTTTGTCGTCATCACCACCCTGCTGGGTGTAGCCGCTGCTCGGGGCCGTTTTGGTTTGTCGTTAATCGTTCTTCTAATCGCGAACTGGATGGCAGTGGGTTTTGCCTTCATGATCAATGACATCGAAGACGCACCCGACGACGCCTTATCTTTAGCAAAAACCCACCGCAACCCCGTATCAGCCGGTTTAATCAAGCCCTGGACGGCCAGAAAGGCCACATTTGCCGTCGGTGCCATATCTGCTGGATTATTCGCCATCCTCGGATTTTGGCCCTTTATCTTCGGTTTCTCAAGCCTGATACTGGGTTACCTTTATTCCGCCAGGCTGGTTCGTTTAAAAACAATGGCCTTTATGGACATCTTTTCCCATTGTTTGATGCTGGCCGGCCTTCAATTTCTCACAGGTTATTTCACTTACGCAAACAGGCTCAGCTATTATTGGTTCTGGCCTTTTATTTTCGTGCTGTCCATCAGTGTCTATGGTGAACTTTATAATGAGTTGCGTGATCTCGAAGTTGACCAACAGGCGCAGCTCCGCCACACGGCTATCTTCCTGGGGGAAAAAACCACGCACATCATCATGCTCCTGATGCTGTTTATCAGCCTAATCTCCGGTATGGTGTCCTTTGTCATGATCAACCTGATTCCGCATTGGGTATTGATATTGATGGTCGTACTGGCATTAGTATTTACACTGCCACCATTCCTCAAGGTGAAACGCACCAAAAATAACCTGGCCATCCAAAATGCGTTTCATAAGCCTCTTGAGCGCGCTGCGGCTCTGGCATTGGCATTGCTCTATATTCTCCCGTGGCTTGACCAATTCTGGCGCTTGGGACTATTCTAAACGATCAGGTAAGTATGAAATCACAAAACACACGCGATTCATCTAAGTTGCCCGAGCTACGTTTACTTTCACCGGACGACTGGCAAGATTACGAGCTCATCGATACAGGCGACGGACAGGCCCTGGAACGGTTGGGGCCATACAAAATCATCCGACCAGAACCACAGGCGATCTGGCAACCCTCATTATCTCCATCCGTATGGCAGTCTGCTGATGCAATCATGGTATCCACCGGGGGTGAGTCCGGGGGTGACTGGGAATTAAAAAACGCGATCAAGCAACCCTTTGTGGTCGATTACAAAGGTCTGAAGTGTGAAATCAGGCTTTCCAGGTCCCGGCACATTGGCGTTTTTCCGGAGCAGGCCAGTCATTGGGATTGGATTGAGAACAAGGTCCGAAACGCAGGACGCCAGCTCAAGGTGATCAACTTATTCGGATACACCGGCATGGCAACAGCTGCGGCTGCCAGGGCAGGGGCGCATGTCACCCATGTGGACGCATCCAAACATGCAGTTTCCTGGGCCAGCCACAACCTCGAGCTGTCCGGTCTCGGTAATGCACCCGTTCGCTGGCTGGTTGAGGACGCTCGCAAGTACCTCAAACGAGAAGCAAAACGTAAGTCCTTTTATGATGGGATCATCCTTGATCCACCCAAGTTTGGGCGGGGTCCCAGCGGCAGGGTCTGGGATTATTTTGAAGATATCTCCGCCCTGCTCAAACAATGTCGGCGGGTTCTGACCAACAATCCGAGCTTCATTTGTCTGACTTCTTACGCCATTCAAGCATCGGCTCTCGTCCCACATCAGGCCTTACAGGAAACACTCAAAGGGCTGGACGGCACCGTGTCAAGCGGTGAGTTGGTGATCATTGAACAGAGCCAGGGCCGGATATTGTCCCATTCCCTTTATAGCCGCTGGTCGGCGGATTAATCAGAGCGTGCAAATATGAACGAACATCAAGAATTTGTCATCATCGGTCCGGGAGTCATGGCTGAAGCGATCATTATGGGTCTCATTGCCAAAAAGGTGATTCCAGCTGGTAATATCCTCGCAGCTGGCCCGCGCCTTGAGCGGCTTAATGAGTTGGAAACGAGGTATGGGATTAAAACCGATGTCAATAATGTCACGGCTGCTCAACATGCAGATGTGGTCATTCTGTGCGTCAAGCCCCAGAAATTAGCCGGCGTACTGAATGAGCTTCATGGTCAAGTCCCTACAAAAGCGCTTGTGATCTCGATTGTTGCCGGCGCCACCCTGCAATCACTGATCACAGGTCTGGGTCATACCAGTGTGGTACGGGCGATGCCCAACACACCTGCCCAGGTCGGTGAAGGAATGACCCTCTGGACCCACAGTTCGGATACCGATGAAGAACAAGGAACTATTGCCAGGCAGATTCTTGGCGCGCTCGGACGTGAAATTTGCGTTGGCGAGGAAAGTTACATCGACATGGCCACGGCCGTATCCGGTACTGGACCAGCTTATGTTTTCCTTTTCGTGGAAGCCCTGATTGATTCGGGCGTACACCTCGGCCTCCCGAGGCGGATCGCGGAAGAGATGGTTATCCAAACGATCAAAGGTTCCATCTCTTTTTATCAGCAAAATGAGTCCCACCCTGCTCGGTTAAGAAACCAGGTCACCTCTCCTGGCGGTACATCAGCCACCGCGCTCTATTATTTAGAAAAAATGGGTTTCCGAACAGCCATCTCCCGGGCGATCTGGGCTGCATTTACCCGCTCCCAGGAACTGGGAAAAGGTCAAAATCACCAGGATCCTGAAAATATCTGAGAAACCTTTATGGACCAGGAATTAATCACATTTTCATCCCAAATTGGGCAAATTCTCAAAGAGAAAAATCTCACCATCAGCGTGGCTGAATCCTGTACAGGCGGATTACTCAGCCACGTATTGACAGGCGTTTCAGGGGCATCAGATTATTTTATTGGGGGTGTTGTTGCGTATAGCAACCACATCAAAGAAAGAATCCTGGGTGTGAAGCATCAGACCTTATTAAATCATGGCGCTGTCAGTGAAGAAACAGCCCTTGAAATGGCCTCCGGAATCAAAGAAAAGTTTGGCACGGATATAGGGCTTTCTACGACGGGCATTGCAGGACCGACAGGTGGAACCCCAACCAAACCCGTGGGCCTGGTCTGGATGGGAATCAGCACACCCGAAGATTCTTGGGCATTCAATCAGCACTTCAAAGGCTCACGGACAGATGTTCAGGCGTTGAGCGTACTTGAAATTTTATCGATGTTGTTGGAGAATTTAAAATAAACATAATTGGCGAGAAAAGAGATGATCCGATGTCTGACAATCACAAAAAGATATTAATTCTGATCGCAGATGCTGGGCTCGGACACCGAACCGCAGCAGAAGCTTTGGAAGCAGCATGCCAACAGCTGTATGGTGAAGAATCCGAAATTGTCGTTAAGAACCCATTGGATCATCCTGACCTCCCGGACTTTATTTCAGAAACCCAATCCAACTATGATGACATTGTTAAAGCCATCCCTAAACTTTACCGGATTGGTTACGATCTGAGTGATGCTGACGTGCCAGTAGCCCTGATGGAAGGCGGTTATATTGTTGTTCTCTTCAATGTGATAAGAAAGGTAATCGATGATTGTAAACCCGATCTGATTATGAGCACCTACCCCATTTATCAGGCACCACTTAAGATCATATTCCAGGTTGACGATCTGAACATACCCCTGATCGCGGTTGTGACCGACCTGGTTACCGTCCATCAAACCTGGTTTAATGACGGCGTGACGAAACTGGCTGTACCAACGGATGTGGTCAGGGATTTAGCCCTGGAAGCTGGCCTGGCAGAAGATCAGGTGGTTAAGACTGGCATACCTGTTGACCCGAAAATTGCTGAATTAAAAAACCGTGAAGTAGCTGAAATACGACGTTCTTTAGATTGGGAAGAAGAGCCAATTGGGATTCTGGTCGCTGGCAGCCCGCGTGTGCCCAATATGATGGAAATCATCCAGGCATTGGATCAAAGTGATCATAACATCCAATTTGGGCTGGTGGCAGGCGGTCACGATCCCCTTTATGATCAGTTTAAACAGACAAAATGGCGGCATCCGGCTCAGATTTATAATTTCGTCGATTTTATGCCAGAGTTGATGCGGGTGGCAGACTTAATCGTCTCCAAAGCAGGCGGACTGATTGTCACCGAATCTCTGGCGTCAGGATTGCCGCTGATGTTTGTCCACGTGCTGCCCGGTCAGGAACGGGGCAATGCAGATTTTGTCGTGGATCACGATGCAGGCGCGATGTGTGAAACACCTGAAACAGCCCTGGAAACATTAAGCCGATGGCTGGAAAATGATCAAGCCCAACTCAACCAGGTTGCTAGGAATGCAGAAATTCTCGGTCAGCCGGAAGCTGCTCATGAAATCGTGAAGCTTGGCTGGCAATTGATAAACTGACCTGATTTCCTTCGGGTTTCATCAGCCACAATTTTGAGATTTTTGATAAAGCTGCAAATTATTCCCCCAGGGGTGTGACCAAAACACGATCAACCCGGCGGCCATCCATATCAACCACTTCAAATTCAAACCCTTCGTATGTAAACTTTGCCCCTGTCTTTGGAATCCTGCCCAATTGGCTCATCACAAAGCCACTTAAGGTCTGATAGGCTGATCGTTCTTCACCGGGCATTTCAGCCAATCCGAGGGTGTCTTTGAGCTGGTCGATCACGATCATGCCATCAAACAGCCAGGAACCATCTTCACGTTGAATGACGAGGTAATCGGTATCTGCACTGTCCTCCGGGATCTCACCTACGATGGCTTCGAGAATATCATAATCCGTCACCATCCCGGTAATGCCACCAAACTCATCGATAACGATCGCCAGATGCACCCCGCTGGTTTGAATGGCATCCAAGGCCCTGAGCGCTGCCATATTTTCTGCGAGATAAATTGGTTCTTTGATCAAATCCTCAAGATCAAAATCAGAATCTTCGGGACTAATGCCCACCAGATCACGAGTTTGGATATAGCCAAGGATATTGTCCAGATTTCCCTCTGCAACAGGAATCCTGGAATGCGGTGTTTCGGTAACAAATTCCCAGAATTCCTCCAATGGTGCGTGTATATCGAACCAGGCCATCTCTAAACGGGGCGTCATCAACGCATCCACACGACGCTGCCCAAGACGGAAAACGCCTGAAACCATGTCCCGTTCCGCTTCTTCAATCACACCGATCTGCCGTCCCTGCTCAACCAGCACTTTGATTTCTTCTTCAGTGATAGAAGGCTCCTGGCTGGGTTTTACTCCCAATAAACGGATACCAATCTCTGAAGATGTGCTCAATAGATTGACGACCGGTTTTGATAATATTGATAGGATGCTCAATGGTTTGGCGATCATTGATGAGATGGCTTCAGGGTTATTAAGCGCGATCCGTTTTGGAACCAGTTCGCCAATAATCAGTGAAAAATATGTTGTCAGCAAAACAACAATCACAAACGAAGCCAGGTTGGCGTAAGGTGCAATGAAATCAAAGTTTTGCAGATACTCACCAAAAGGCCCGGATAATTGTGTAACACCATAAGCGCCCGAAAAAATACCAACAAGCGTGACAAATACTTGAATTGTTGAAAGGAAACGATTTGGCGTCTCGAGCAGCTCCAAAGCAGCACTGGCTCCCCGATCACCCTTATCAGCATATTGTTTAAGGCGAGCCCGGCGGGAAGACACCATGGCGATCTCTGCCATGGCAAAGACCCCATTAATGACCATACTTAAGAACAATATCAAGAATGCCAATTTGGTTATTAACCCTTTTCCTTGTTTATTCTTTTTACTCGGGCCTGACTCAACTGCTGTAAAGCCTTTGATGAGAGACCCATCAGGACATGGGCTGAACCAGCAGAAGCCCAGACTCGTTCGTACCGCAGCAGATCCGCATCCATGATCACAGTATACACATGTTGTAAACCAATCGGTGGGACGGCACCCACCGGGTAACCTGTTTTTTCAAGCACAACATCCGGCTGAGCTGCTCGAACGGGTTTGCCAAAAATTTCCTCCAAAATATCATAATCGGCTCGGTTGGTCCCTGAAACAAGAACGATGAAGATCATTTGATCCTCGACGGTCTCAAAAACCAGGGATTTTACAATAGCCCCAAGCGGACAATTCAGGAGTTCAGCAGCTTGATCTGCACGATGTGCCGGCTGATCAAAAGCAGATATCTGGAAATCAACATCGTGGTCTTCCAAGATCGTCAAGACCGATCTCACATTTTTGGTGTAATTTTGAAAATCCACAGCCATCATTCCCTCAGATTTTTAACCATCCGTTTATAGCCGTGCCCCAGCTGGGAACCACCATCCTCCGATTCAAGATGTACGGCTTTAACCTCATAACCATGATCTTCATAAAATCGCTGGGCCGCCTCATTTTCAATAGAGACCAACAGAGCAATTCGATGAAATTCATTTTTCTCAGCTTTTTCCTCAATATGTGAAAGGATCCTGGACCCAATTCCCTTGCCGCGATAACTTTCTCTAACAGCAATATTGCTCAAAAGATATTCATCGCCTACTGCTTCCCGGATAAAGATCACAGGTAACGACCGAAAAATTACAGACAGCTTTTCACCAAAATCATATTCCCGTAATACCACTTTTCCTAATTGTATATCTAACTCAAGAAGCTCTGAAGCAGGAAAAGCGATAGACATTCCAACAGGCTGGTCGTCATCAAGGGCAACTATAGCATGCTCATAACTTAAGCGATGTCCTTCAACTGGGAAAATGTTTTCCAGCACTTCTCTGCCCCGGGACTCATCTCCCAATCCGATAATGTGCGTGGCTATTTCCGGAAAGGTGTCGAACAACAATTGACCCGCCAGGTCGGCATCGGATGGCTCAGCCGGACGAAAATCCAGAGTTATCTGAGAATGATCATTCTCTGTCATGATTGTTTAGAGCACTCCATCAGGTGATCAAGTTATCAGGCAGGTGATCGACTTTATTCATATACGCCAGGGTCACATGGCCATTGTCACTGATATCCACCCGACTGATCCCGCAATTGTTCATCAAAAACCACCAGTTGCGATCCCGCTGAGCACTAAACAACTCATAAAGGATGCGAGCAAAGATTCCACCATGCATAACAAGGCCAACCCGGTGGTTCTTACCACCATGTTCTTCCACCAGCCTATCAATGATCCCACGAGCACGAATCGGATAATGCTCCCGGGGTTCTTTTTCCCGGTTCCACCACCCCTCCTCTGACAGGTCTTCAGGGATAACCAGGTCCGGGAACCTGTCGACAAAAAAGGATTTTCCGGGACCAGGTTTGCCGATGAAAACCGGTTCATCATCCACCATTTCAACCTCGAACACACCGCCCGTTTCGTGGATCTCAGGCCAGGCTACCAGAGGCAATTTCGTTTCACGGGAAATCGCCAAACCCGTTTTTACAGCCCGGATCATCAGGCTACAGTAGAGGTGAGTCAGGTTAAAGCCGTTCCTGTTTTGGGGGTCAAAACCATTATCACGGTAGGGTCGTGCAAGAAACTTAGCTGCCAATTGGGCCTGTGCCTCACCTTTTTCAGTCAGATCCGGATCTTTTTCTCTGGTGATAAGGTAATCATCATGATCGTTCTCATCGATGATGGCATTGTTTGTCGATTGACCATGGCGAATAAAATAAAGATGTAACACCGGTTAAAACTCCTTTAAATGATGTAAATCTATCAAATCGTAAATTAATGAACCCATATCAGATCGCTCGGCTGGGGCTGGGCCATAATTATCCGTGAAATCCTGCTCTCCGCATAGACCAGCCAGGCAAGCGTGGATATTATCTTTTAATGCGACCGAGTCATATCCACCTTCTAATACAAACAAAATCCGGCCCTGGCAATGGGCTTCTGACAGGGTAACCAGCTGGCGTGTGATCTCAAAAAAACCAGCCGTATCCAACGTAAGCGTTGTGAGCGGATCAGAAAAATGCGGGTCAAAACCAGCTGATACCAGCAACATTTCTGCCTGAAACTCAGATAACCAGGGACTGGCAATCCGGTCGAAGATGGCGCTGAAAACGGATTTTCCCGAAAATGGTGGCAGGGGGATATTAATAATTCGCCCCAGGGCATGTGGAGCAGATCGTAATCCACCAGTTCCTGGATAAAGGTTCCTTTCATGTGTTGACATGTAACCAACCTCTGGCGTCTCCCAGAAGGCGGCCTCCGTGCCATTGCCGTGATGGGCGTCAAAATCGATGATGGCCACTCGTTCCATTCCGCTGGCTACCGCATCTGCAGCGGCAATCGCAATATTATTAAACAGGCAAAACCCCATCGACTCCTGCGGTTCCGCATGATGACCTGGCGGGCGCACGATGGCAAAACCCCGGCCGCTGCCCTCATTCAGGATCCGCCGGCTGATCGCGAGTGTCGCCCCGACTGCCTTCAGGGCCTCCTGGTAGCTTTCTTCGGTTACATAAGAAGGTGAAGGTTCAAACTCGTGTGGCCCAAGCTGACAGGCTTCCTTTAAACCTTGCAGCAAGGCCATCCGGTGAATGAGGGTTACATCACCTTCTTGAGCAGGTTCAAAATCAAGCCATTTAATATCAGGATAGGGCGGCGAATCGAGCCACGCTTGCATGGGCCTGACACGATCCGGTGATTCAGGATGCCCATAAAAATGATGCCCAGGGGCATCATGATAGGTACAATAAATGGGTTTTTTCTCGTCATTCTTCATTCTTTTTCAAATCATAGTATACCGCAAGACTGCCAAAATAGAGACATTTATCCTTTGATCAGTGAACTACCGAAATTCCCATCGCAATCCTGTTTACACAATAATTAAACCCAATAGCTTATCTATACGAAATACTTAAGCCAGATAAAAATGGTATAATCCCTGAGTTCAAAATAAAGAAGAAGCGAAAGATTTATGTTAGAAAAAATTCAGGGAATTATTGACCGTTTCGATGATATCGAAAAACAACTCGCGACCGTGGGCGACGACTACACCCGTGCTATTGAACTTTCAAAAGAACGCGCCGAACTGGAACCCATTGTGATAAAAGCTCGCGCCTACCAGCAAACGCTTGAACGCATCGAGGATACCGAAGCACTTCTCGATGCTGACGATGAGGAGATGCGCATGCTGGCGCAAATGGAGCTCGAATCACTGCGAGATAAACAAGAAAAGCTGGAATCGAAACTCAAGAGCATGCTCGTGCCAAAAGACCCGCGTGACCAGCGGAATGTGATCATGGAAATTCGGGCCGGTACCGGTGGCGACGAGGCTGGTCTTTTTGCTGCTGACCTGTTCCGGATGTACACCTATTACGCCGAAAGACAGAGCTGGAAAACAGAAATCCTCTCACTGCATGAAACTGGAATTGGTGGTATTAAAGAAGTTAGTTATATGATCAAAGGCAAGGGGGCTTATTCACGGCTCAAGTATGAATCTGGCGTCCACCGTGTACAACGGGTGCCGGAAACAGAATCCCAGGGCCGCATTCACACATCAACCGTCACGGTTGCTGTCCTGGCAGAGGTTGATGATGTTGAGATCGAAATTCCTGAATCTGATATTTCAATTGATGTTTATAAATCGGCTGGCGCAGGGGGCCAGAGCGTGCAAAAAAACTCGACTGCCGTGCGGATTACACACCACCCCAGCGGAATGGTCGTCGCCTGCCAGGATGAACGATCACAACTTCAGAATAAACAGCGAGCCATGAGCATCCTTAAAGCCCGGCTCTTCGAAATGGAAGAAAAGAAAAAACAGGAAGAAGAGGCAGCTACCCGACGTTCTCAAGTTGGTACAGGTGAACGATCCGAAAAGATCCGAACTTATAATTTTCCACAGAACCGGGTCACCGACCATCGGGTTAACATCTCCTCCTATAATCTGAACGGCGTGCTGGATGGGGATATTGATGAATTTATTGATGAATTGACCATGGTTGATGAGGCAGAAAAACTGGCCCTGGTTGAGGAGTAACCCGATAAACCTTAAAGAAGCACGGCAATACCTGCGCCAAATGCTGAAAAAAGTTGAGTCAACATCCCCGGACAATACAGGCCTGGTGTTGCTCAGTCATATTCTCAAACGCCCAAAAACCTGGATTCTGGCTCATCCTGAATACCCGCTGACACCGGAAGAATTATCCGACCTGCAGGAAGACCTCGATAAACTCTTGCAGGGCTTTCCATTACCCTATCTATTGGGGCAATGGGAATTTTATGGAAGAAGTTTTTTTATCACACCGAACGTCCTGATTCCCCGGCCAGAAACAGAACTTCTGGTCGAAATAGCCATCCAATCTGCACGGCAATATCAATCCCCATTGATTGTCGATGTCGGCACAGGATCGGGGGTGGTTGCTATCAGCCTGGCCGCAGAATTACCGGATGCCAGAGTGGTCGCTACAGACCTTTCCCTGGAAGCATTACATGTGGCAAAGATCAATACCCAACGCCTGGGACAAACAACCGTTAATTTCATCCAGACCGATCTTTTAACACCATTATCAATGCAGTTTGATCTGATCTGCGCCAACCTGCCCTATATTCCACGGCAACGACTGTCCAAAATACCCGTCACCCGCTGGGAACCCGGGCTGGCATTGGATGGTGGTCAGAGTGGCCTGAATATCATTAATCGCCTTCTGGATCAGGCCAAATCAAGGTTAACCCGCCGTGGGATGATCCTCCTGGAAATTGATTCCACCCTGGGCAAACGGGCCATCGATATGGCCATGAAATACTTTCCTGATTACGATTGCCGCATAATTCAGGATTTAACCCAACGCGACCGCATCCTGTCCATCAACGCCCCACAAACACTAAAAGCCGATTAAAATAAAATACAATCGTTACTGCTCAGGCAGTTCTGCTGCTGAAGGCTGGGGGCCCATATTCCCTTGCATGCTGAGTAGTTCCTTGAAATCTAAATATTATTGAAAGGAAAGCAATGATCGAAACCCAAATGATCGCCATTGATGACCCCCAGGCCATCCCAATTGCTCAGCATATCATCGAGCAGGGCGGCCTGATCGCTTTTCCCACCGACACAATTTACGGGGTGGCTGCGGATACGTATAACCCGCTTGCCATCCAAAAAATCTACGATGCCAAGCAGCGGCCTGATGAAAAAGCACTGCCCGTATTAATCGGTGAAATGGAACAACTGGATAAGCTGACCCTCTTTGTCAGTGAAGCAGCCCGTCGCCTTGCTGATACCTTCTGGCCAGGCGCACTCACCCTGATCCTCCCCAAAGGCCCGGATATCCCCATTGACCTATCTCCCTACCCTACCGTCGGCGTGAGAATGCCTGATCTTGCTTTCACACTGAAACTACTCCAAAAGACTGGCCCCCTGGCGACCACCTCTGCCAATATTTCAGGTGGACCCAATCCAACCATGGCCGCAGATGTGATGGCCCAACTCGGTGGACGGATTGACCTGATCCTCGATGGTGGCCCCACTCCGGGGCCGGCAGCCTCCACAGTGGTTGACGTTTCCAGCCCTGACATGACCATCCTGCGTGAAGGGCCCATCACCCGCTCGGAATTGAAAGCTTTGTTTGAAGAGGATTGATGATGCGCAGCCAATCTAAATTTTTGGATCTGGCAATTTCCGAACCCAATGCCAACATAACCCTGACTTCTCGAATCATAAGCGGGGCTTCGCTAACCAGCCAGTTTGGGATGACATATCTTAATAAAGGTCAGGCCATTAACCCTTTTTATCACCAACCCACAATCACAATCGAGAAAGAAACTGTGACGTCATCGACGCGATTTGGGGCCTTAAATCCTATTCAAATCAATCTTCAGAATGATGCGGTGACCCTCACGATTTCCATCGGTCTGCTCGAGGATAAGCCTCTAACCGGGATCAAGATGTCGCTGGTCAATAATTGCGAAAACCCAATCATCCTGGAGAAATTTACCCTCTTGCATGTGGAACCGGGTGAACTTCAACTGGGCAGTGACCCCATTGCCAAACCTGTATTTTTCAGCAATGGGTGGCAATCCTGGTCACATTCGGGAGTTTATCAGCTGGGCGACAAGCAGCGCACTTCGATCCTTGGACCTTTTCAGAATCCGATGATCATTAACCCCGGGACACCCGAACTCAAACAAAAAAATCGCTTTTCAGGCGATATGTTTGGTGTCGTGGGCGACAGCCAGCAGCGCACAGGTCTGGTGACAGGTTTCGCCTCACAAAAAAATCACTTTGGCAGTTTATCAACCACATTTCATCCACAACCGTCACTCAGTGTCTGGGCTAACGGTGATGGTATGGCAATCCCAGGCGGAATGAGGGTCGTCACAGATTGGCTGCTTCTGGGCTTTATCGATTTGGACGCTCTGGAACCCTTACGAGATTATTTTGCGTGTGTTTCTTTGGAAAATGAAATTGCCCACCATCCACAAGTGCCTGTCGGCTGGTGCTCCTGGTACCATTACTACGAAGATATCTCAGAAGAATCGTTGACGGCCAACCTTGAGGCAATGGTTGAACAGAAACCTGCACTTCCCTTAACACTTTTCCAGATTGATGATGGTTTTGAATCACGTCCGGGTGATTGGTTTCGTTTTGACCCGGCCTTTCCGGATGGGGTGGAACCACTGGCCCAGAGGGCGAAAGCTGAAGGACTGATTCCAGGGCTATGGCTGGCGCCTTTCATTGTGCATCCCAAAGCAGATTTGGTTAAAGACCACCCGGATTGGTTGTTAAGAGATGATAGGGGCAGACGAGTCAATGCAGGTTTTGTCTGGAATTCTTTCACCTATGCCCTCGACCTGACCGTCCGTGATGCGCTTGACTATGCCTGCAGCGTCATCCGGACTGCTGTCGAAGAATGGGGATTTTCTTATCTGAAGTTAGATTTTTTATATGCCGCTGCGTTGGATGGCGTCCATCAAGACCGGACTCTATCACGCGCTCAGATTCTGCGGAAGGGACTGGAAGCCCTGCGCCAGGCAGCCGGATCCGAAGCAACCCTGCTTGCCTGCGGCTGTCCCCTCGGATCAGCATTGGGGCTATTTGAAGCTATGCGAATCAGCGCTGATGTCAGCGGTTACTGGTATCCACATTACCCACCGATCAGCCCCTTACTCAAAAAGGAACCCCATATGCCGGCTGCTCGGAATGCCCTCCAGAATATCATCTCCCGAGCTCCTTTGCATCGCCATTGGTGGATCAATGACCCTGATTGCCTGCTCATCCGCGCCGACACAGAACTTTCACTGGCTGAGGTGCAGACGCTGGCAACAGCCATCAGCCTTACCGGTGGTTCGTTGCTGCTATCAGATGATCTGACCAACCTCACCCCTGAACGAATGCAGCTTGCCCAGACGCTTCTTCCGGTGATTGATGGTCGGCCTCGCCTGATGGATTGGTTCGATTCACCGACGCCGACCAAACTACGCCTGGATCTGGGCGGAGCAATCGGGAAGTGGTATGTTTTGGCTCTATTTAATTGGAATGACCGGCCTGCTGATCAGATCCTTAACCTTGCTGATTTTGACCTGGCTGAGAATACCCTCTGGTGGCTGCGGGAATTCTGGACAGGTGAGTTGGGAAAAGTCGGACCCGAATCACCGTTTCGTTTTTATGACGTACCAGCCCATGGCGTGCGGGTGGCAGCCATTCGGAAATTTGTCTCCGATCAACCTGCCTACATAGGTAGCGATTTACATATATCACAGGGAAATGAAATCAGTCGATGGCAGGTTGACAATCGAGAGATCAAGACCGGCATCTCACTTGGGCGCAGTGCAGATGGAAAAGCCTTTATGTACCTGCCTGAACGTCCAGCAGGGGCCTGGTTGAACGGTGTTTCACACCCCCTCCAGCCAATGGCACCCGGTGTATATGCACTTGACTTAAAGGATGTGAATGACCAGGAAGTCATCATAAAACGTTGATGACCCCCTTCTGCAGGTATCCATCAATCATTGAGCGTGCACGTATTGCCAGAGAGAAACTCCAAAACAGGCTTTATCCGCCTGCTGCTGATGGTATCCGCTGATCATCACCTTCAGTGATTGGTAAATTCAGATCAGGCTGTTCGGAGACCGCATCCGGGATTTCGTGTTCAATATTTCTAATCCGAGGGTGAGCATACGCCAGACCGCTGATGACCAGCAGGATCAAGCCGCTGCATACCATCATCAGGCCAATCCCCCGTCCCTGGCCGACGCCCAACCATCTCCCAACAAAGGTCTCCGCCAATGGTCCATTGACCACAAGCAGGGGATTGAAGAAACGGTCAGCCAGAATACCGCTCAGGATGAAAGCCAGCGGCATCATCGATTGGGAGATCATGGTGCGGGTGGCGAAAACCCGGCCCTGGACTTCCGGGGCGACTTTTGCCGCGAAAATGGCCGAACTGGGTCCGGATGCAAATGGAATGAAAAACATCAGGATGAACAAGCCTGCCACCACAAATATTATTGAAGGCTGAAGTCCTACCACGGTAAATCCTAACGATGCCAGCACAATACAACCGATCACCGTAGGTATGATCCGCTTTTTAGGACCACCCCAAATGCTCATGAGCAGGCTGCCAGCTAACATACCGACTCCCATTGCCGTCTGGGAAATACCCAGACCGGTGGCAGAGCCAAATGAGAGAACCAGAGGACCCACCATGACACTTGACATATTCAAAAAGAAGTTCACAGCGGCAAAATAAATTAATAAACCCAGCAGACCACCCCGCTCAGAAAGGTATCGCCAACCAAAGGCAATGTCCTTGAAAACAGTTATCTTTTGGCTGGCTGTTTCTATTTGTCTGGCGGGTTGAGGTATCACAACAAATAATAAGGTTCCAACCGCAAAGAGGTAGGTTACGATATCTATCAGAATAATTCCCCCCATTCCAATGGTGGTAAACAGGATACCAGCCAATACAGGTGTCAGGATATTGGCAATCGCCTCCCCCATTTGAACCAGACTATTGGCACGTGTCAGCTGCTTTTTTGGAACCAGCATCACAATCGAGGCGGTGTAAGCCGGTTGCTGGAAAGCACCAAAAACCGAACCGGAAAAACTGATCAGGTAGACCATCCAGATCTCCATTCGACCGGTAAACAATAAGAGAGCCGTCACCAATGTAACAATCCCTGAAAGGGAATCAGAAACCAGCATGATCTTTCTGCGATTCCAGCGGTCCACAAACGCACCAGCCACAGGTGAGAGTAATATTCGGGGTAATGAACTGAATAATGCTGTCAAAGCAAAGGGGGTCGCCTGACCGGTCTGCTCAAAGATCCACACTGCCAGGGCAAACCCGATCAGTCCGGAGCCGATCATTGAAGCCAACTGGCCTAACCAGATGATAAAAAATGTGCGCATTCCTTTGAAATTTTGATTCATTGTGTTATCTTTCTCATTTTGCTTCTTCTTCATCGAAATCGTAACCTGGATATAAATAACAGGCGATGCTGAATACATTCACATCTGCCTGGCCTGGTTCTGCGTCTGGCACCTCTGAAAATTTTTTCAACAAGATTTTAAACGCTTCAACAAATTCCTGATATGTCGCTTGAGTCATGCGCTTTTTTGCGTTGAGAATGACCATATCCCGTGGATGTGGTTCTGCACCACGATCAAGGCTGATTTGACGCGCCTGGAGACTGCGCATAATATCCTCTCGAGTTGCATCAAGCGCTGAACCAATCACATTAAACACATTTCGCTGGCCTTCTTGGGAAGCAAAATTAAGCAGTTCAGGATCAATATCAATATCCTTAGCCGTTACCCAGTAGACTTTTTCAAGCATATTGTTGACCATGTGGGTTTCTACCACCTGGATAAATGCATGCTTTTCGAGGAGGTTGAAATGATAATAAAGCCGGCTTTTGGCCAGGCCTAACTTCTTTGCAACCTGACCCACCGTCTGGGGTTCAGCGTTCAATAATTCCAAAATTTGCATCCGGAGTGGATCCGTCAAAACTTTCAAAGTATCAAGATCCTGGATTAAATAGTGTGGGTTTAACTCAGGTAACTTAATCATTCATAATCCTTTTTATCATTATAATTATTTTTAATGATAAAAAATAGTTTAACTATTTATCGCTTATTTGTCAAATATAAATTTCAGCATGGACTTAGGTTAAACCTAAAGAGCATCCATCTTCTAAATGGATGCTCTCATAAACCTAGCTATAGAAATCAGGGCGATGCAACCGGGTTTTCCGGTGGATTATCACCACCTGCTTTTTCAGGCTTTTCAGCTAATTTTTTAGCCCTGCGTTTCTTGAATAAACCTACCAGGAAATATACACCAATACCCAAAGGGATCAGGAAGGGCAGGCAGAAAATGCCAAACCAAATCACACCATCAGCCAATGTTTGACCTGTGCTGATAAGGGCCTCTACAGCCCGTTTGGCCGTACCACTCGGCTCCCAACCGGCGATAGTGATCGGTTGCAGTGATTCCTTGGGTACGATTTCCACGGTCAAAGATGAGAGTGCGGCTGATTCTTCCAGGTACCGCATCCGGCCTTTGACAACTTCGATCTCTCCCCTGTAATAGGTCAGTTCGCTGAACACATCGAGCACATCCTGCGGATCCTGGGCCTGTTCCATCAGATCAACCAAAGCATTTTCTGCTGCCTCAAGATTGCGCAGACGGGATCCTAAATCCGTGTATTCAGCGGTTACATCCTGGCCTGAAACGTTCTCAGAAAGCACATCATCTCGGGGGACAGGAGTCATCGCCTTAATCGATTCCATGATCGAATTCAATTGCCCTGCCGGGACTCTGACCGTCAGACTGGCCCTCGGCAAGCTGCCCGATGCGGTATAAGTTTTATAGAGATTGGAATAAACTACAAATCCACCGGCGTTATTGGCTATATCCATGATACTCTGCATGGTGGCTTCCGGATCTTCAACAGCGATACGCATGTCGGCGTTATATAAAACCATGCGCTCAACCGCTTTGGCTGTTTCACCCACACCGGAGGTGACCCCACGCTCCTCAGGTGACATTGGTGCTTCTGCCATGTCCATAATAAAACCATCGTCTTCATACCATTCCATGGCAGGTGCTTCATAATGATTGGCTGCACGCATCGGCGCACAGGCGCCAATTAACATGGTCAGCCCCACAATAGTCCCCAATAATAAGACACTTCGCTTGCGCATTCTTCCTCCTTATTCAATGATTTGATAATATTTTATATCTAAATGACGGGTTTTGTAAACAAAAAGTTCCCGTGAACTTTGGTGGTGTAACCATTCACAGGAACCTTGATTATTGAAGAAAAATTTTAGAAGGGGTTTGCTCACCATCCCGATTTCAATCTGGAAGCATGACGTTGTGGCAAACCAGCGGCCAGGATGCGATCCTGAACTTTCGTAATATCGTATTCCACGCGATGATAAACCCAGCTTTCATCATCGCTGTTATAGATAAGATAAGACGAGCGAGGATCGTGATCGCGCGGTTGTCCCACTGAGCCTGGATTGATAATGCTTTTATGGTTTATTTGAAAAGTTTCATCGAGGGCCGGTTGTCTATGCCGGATTTCGCCGGATGTATCGGCCTGGAATTCATAGATCTGCGGGACATGGGTATGACCGACCAGGCAAACCTTCGTCGAAAATTCAGACATATTCTTTTTTGCAGCTTTTCGATCCATGATGTATTCCCAAACCGGGTTGCTCGGGCTGCCATGCACGATCGTAATATCCCTGAATTCTAGTCGTTCTCCCAGGTTTGAAAGCCAGCGTCGGTTGGCTGGTTTCAGCTCAGACTCAAGCCACTGCAGAGATGCCCTGGCCTCTAAATTAAACGAATTAATATCAATATCCCCGATGATTGCCGCATCATGATTGCCTTTGACGCACTTCAAACCCGGCAAAGATTTAACGCGCTCAATGCATTCGTTGGGATCCGGCCCGTAACCCACCACATCACCCAAACACCAGACTCGATCATAAGGTTCTGCATCTGCCAGAACCGCGTTCAATGCCGTCAGATTGGCATGAATATCGGAAATAATCAGGGTTCGCATGATTTACGGCAGCGCGAAATTGAAGGTCCACTCACCATCTTCTGTGGACATACGCGAATTGATGCCAAAAAGCGAGACCCAGGTATTGCCATTTTTGAGCGGAAATACTTCGCCGTCCTCATCCAAAAACTGGATCGGCTGATTATTCTGAGGTGTAACCCAGGTGACTTCATAGGCCTGCCCATCGCGAAATACCATAGCCCGCCCACCAGTGTCATTGCCCCAGAGCTCAATATCATGCAATGAAGGGGCAAATTCGATATAGTTGGCAAAGATCACCACGACATTAGAAAATGCGAGCTGTTCGTCAGTTTCGCTATCGACCAGGGGGATCATATTGACAGGCCGGGCGACACCATCATCAATCCAACGCAGGTATAAACCGCTGTCTTCATCAAACAGCCAATCTCCCCAATTTAGTGATGAATAGTGTATATTGACACGTTCACCGGATTCGCCATTTTCAGGCGCATCCGGATCAAAAGCCATCCCCTCCAGCAAAAGCCGCTCCGTGGGGACACCGCGTTCTTCCGCCAGAAGAGTCAGCTCCAGGGAATTGGCGAAAACGCTGGTGACAATCCCACGCCCATCATCACAAATTGCGGGGCATTGATCTTTGCCGCTGATAGCACGATTGCCCAGAATGTCATATATTTGGTTGAGGATGGTTATGTAGGCACCCTCAAACCCCAAAACACCTTCGTACATACTGGTGATTTGGGGGTCAACCAGACG
>SKPR01000017.1 GCA_007119455.1 Candidatus Brevefilum sp.
ACTTCAGCCTGGGCTTTTTGGTCCTGGGTATTTGAAGCGAAGGCCAGTTGGGCAAAACCATTCAACCGGGTCATCAGGCGATAGAAGTGCTCATACATGGTGATGATGCTCATGAACAGATCTTCGCTTATTTCGGGTGATAGCTGCTCGCGGTACGCCTGGAAATCTTCTGCCCCTTTTCTGATTTCGTCAAAGGTCGCCTCATACCGGGGATCATCAAACCCCGTATACAGGTCTGCCAGGCTCCAGGATGTTTGGATATAGTTTGTCTCTTCGGTCATTTATTCTTTCCTTTTTATTTGTCACAGGGGAACGATTTCAGTCCCGTTTCCCGGTTTGGATTGGTGTGTCTGATTGTTTTCGGACGATCTCCCGGAGGTGATCAATGCTTCGCCGTTCTTTGGCTTCGTCATCCCAGTAGTACCATAAATGCCAGCCGTTACTGGGCCCAGTGCGAATTTTCTTTGCAATCTGATGAATTGAACCACGCTGGCCATTAAAAGACAGTTTGCCATCAGCCAAAACTTTGGCAGTCAGATCGCCTTCAGCCCCAAAATACAATAACTGACCGGGTTCGATGAAGCCATTTTCAACAAGATTACCGAAAGGAATCCGCTTTTGCCGGCGAGGATTGGGGGTCACAAAGATGGGGGGATCAAATTCAAGTTGCACAACCGCCTTCACCCGGGTCCGGGCCAATGCAGCATAATTCTCCTCTATCTCGATCCCGATAAAATGCCGATGCAGCCTGCGCGCCACGGCCCCTGTTGTCCCGGTGCCAAAGAAGGGGTCCAGCACAACATCCTCCGGGTTTGAACTGGAGAGGATCACCCGGTAAAGTAGCGCTTCCGGTTTTTGAGTCGGGTGTGCTTTCTCACCCGAATCGTCTTTGAGGCGCTCACTCCCGGTGCACAGGGGAAGGTACCAGTCGCTGCGCATTTGCAGATCGTCATTCAACCCTTTCATGGCATGGTAGTTAAAGGTATATTTTTCTCCTTTTTTCTTTTGCACCCATAATAACGTTTCATGGGCATTGGTATATCTCACACCTCTGAAATTCGGCATGGGATTGGCTTTGACCCATACCACATCATTGAGGACCCAAAAATCCAGGTCTTGCAGGATTTTCCCAACCCGGTAAATATTATGATAGGAGCCGATCACCCACAGGGTTCCGGATGGCTTCAACACCCGTCGGCAAGCTGACAACCACTCATGGGTGAAACGATCATACTGGTTGAAGCTTTCAAACCGGTCCCAATCTTCATCTACTGCATCCACCTTCGTCAGGTTAGGGCGCCATAAAGCTCCTTCGAGTTGAAGATTATAAGGCGGGTCAGCAAAAATCAGGTCAATCGATTCTGCGGGCAGGTCTGCCAGGATATCCCGGCAATCGCCAACCAGCACCTGATCCAGGGGCAGTGACTCATTTGATTTGGCCATAGATAGTTTAATTTTAACGGTTTTTACGTACTTTGGGGGATAATTCCATAATCCATTACCTGATTTAATCGCCTGCCAAAAAATAAGCTTTGCGCATGGGTTATAATCCTCTTAAATGACATGACACCTAACACAGAAAAGATTTTATGACCAACAACACCAACCATCAGCCCATCCCCAAACGCTGGCGCATTCACCACCTCATCCCCAATCACATCGACAGAGCCTTGGTTGAATTTTCTCCCTTGATGCGGCAATTATTATACAACCGCAGCCTAACAACCCACGAAGCTGCTGCCAGTTTTGTTGACGGTACCGTCAATTTCCCAACTGATCCGTTTTTATTGAAGGATATGGAAGCAGCCGTTGCGCGATTACATTCGGCCATCGTCAATAAAGAAAATATTACCATTTATGGCGATTATGATGCCGATGGTGTGACTTCTTCTGCCTTATTATCAGAATTCCTGGCAGACTTGGGGGCTTCAGCCAGGGTCTATATCCCAAACCGCTATGATGAAGGTTATGGCCTTAATGAAGAGGCCATCCGTCAACTGGCAGACGAAGGAACCAATCTGATCATCACGGTGGATTGTGGCATCCGGGCCATACCCGAAGTCACCCTGGCTTCTCAACTGGGTATGGATGTGATGATTACAGACCATCACCATCCTCGGGAGCAGTTGCCGCCAGCCCTGGCCGTGATCAATCCCAGGCAGCCCGGTGACACTTATCCTGATAAAAACCTGGCCGGGGTTGGGTTGGCGTATAAACTGGCCCAGGCTTACCTTGAACAATTTCCACAGGAAGGGGTGGATGTTTCTAGATATGTGGATCTGGTGGCGATCGGTACGGTCGCCGACCTGGCACCGCTGAAGGGTGAAAACCGTATGCTGGTGAAAGCCGGACTGGCGCGCATCCGCACCCAACCCAGGCAGGGGATCTTCTCACTGGCGCAGGTTGCCAGGATTGACCTGACCAGGTGCGATGCCACCAACATCGGTTTCGGGTTGGGTCCGCGACTGAATGCAGCCGGACGACTTGATTCAGCCCTGACGGCTTTTGAACTTTTAACAACCGAAAACGAGATGACGGCCGGTGAGCTTGCCCAGGCACTTGATTCCCAAAACAGCCAGCGCCAGGATATGACCCAGTACATCCGCGAAGAGGCCGCTGCCCGTGTTCTGACTGAAGATCCGGAAGCTATCTTATTCTTCGCAGCAGCCCCCGAGTTCAGCCCGGGTGTGGTGGGGCTGGCTGCTTCACGCCTGGCAGAAGCCTATTATCGTCCGGCCATTATCGCCCACCAGGGAGACGAATTTACGGTCGCCTCCTGCCGGTCCATTCCTGAATTTCATATCACCAAGGCTTTGGATTCCTGTGCGGATTTGCTGGTAAGGCATGGGGGCCACGCGGCTGCAGCTGGTTTCACCGTCTGCAATGAAAACCTGCCAGAACTTATTACAGAACTGAAGCGGATCGCTCAGGATGTGTTAGACGACGTCCCCTTAATGCCTGTCCTGGACATCGATCGGGAGATCAAGTTACACAAACTCTCCCCCAACTATATACCAGGTATACTCGACGATCTGAATCAGCTTGAACCCACCGGCCGGGAAAACCCGGAACCCGTTTTCGCCTCCCGGAATATTGACGTTCGTCAGGCCAGAACAGTCGGCCGGGATGGGGATCATCTCAAATTAACCCTCCAGGCCGGAAGGAACACCTTTGACGGTATCGCCTTTCGCCAGGGTTATTGGGCAAAGTACATGCCTGATCAAATCGATATCGCCTACCGTTTTGAGATCAACGAATTCATGGGGCGCAGTAATCTCCAGTTAAATATTAAGGACATTAAACCAGCAACTTAATACCTGACCCAAGAACACGAGCTCTGCATATCGTCTGAGAATCTGAAATTAACCACCGGATAAGGAGAAGGAGATTGAGCCTATTTCTGGGGATTTCCTGTCCGTCTGACGGCCCAGATCAACAGGCCCAGGCCGATCAGGCCCAAGAGAACGTTAATCTGCCAAACTGACCGGATCCCAAACCACTCAAAGAAATAGCCAGCCAGGTAAACACCCAATCCAGTTCCAATTCCATTCATGGCTGTGCCATAGACACCCTGGCCAGTCGCCCGCCATTTGGCCGGAATCAGAATATCCGTAAACAAGACCCCCACCACCATAAAGCTCACCACACCCACACCATGCATCAATTGGGTGGGGATCACCCATCCCGGTTGTTGAATGAAGACATATAGAAGCCATCTGATGGGAAGAACAATCCCGCCAGCCAGCAAAATCCAACGCATTGAAAACCGGTTGAGCATAAAGGGTATTGCCAGCATCATTGGCACTTCTAAAAATGCTTGCAACGAGACGGTCAGACCAACCAACCAGGGTGCTGCCCCCAATGATTGTAAAAATATGGCTTGAAAATTATTATAGACCCCCATCGTTCCCCCCACAAAAATACTGGCAAGCAAATAGATGACAAATTTGGGGTTTTCCGTAATAATCTGGATACCGTTAATACCAGAATAGGTAAAAACGCGCTGTCGCTCTGGTAAAAGCAGACTTAACCCAGCCAGGATTATATACAATCCAAAAATAAACCATGTGAAATACACCAGGATCTGATCAAGGAACAAACTGCCCAGCAGCAGGCTGGACAAACCGAATGAGACAGAGCCCCATAAGCGAATCCGTGAGAAATCATCCGGGCTATCAATATCTTCCAGGTAATCCAGGATGATAGCCGTGCTGATCGGCGCAATGGGCGCTCTCATTCCAGCAAATAGCAGGGCAAAAAAGAATGTCAAGCCAAAATTCCCGGCCTGACCCAAACCAACCGCTGCAATTGCCACCCCCAGACTTCCCACCATCAAAAGATTGCGACGACTGTTCCAGATATCACTCAGGTAACTCCAGAGCGGTTGGGAAACAACCATAACGATCGGCATGGTCCCCAGTAAAAGTCCGATCTGCGCTCCGCTGTAGTCTTTCTGATAGAGATAAACGGCCAGGTAAGGGCCGATCACACCCAGCGAGAAAAATTGGATGAATACAAATGCTTTTGTTTTTATTTTCATTTCATCGCGTCCAGATTGGGATAAGTATACCGCCAGATCACCCACAAAAAATTGAATTACAATCGTATTAGAATACGTTGAACAGGAGATATTTTCGATGAATGATAATCTGATTCGTGATCTGGGAAATGGTCTCATCATCCGCTATGCAACCAAAGCAGATGCAGACGCCCTGTCCCATTTCAACCGTGAGGTCCATGCGGAAGATGAGTGGGATGGCAAAGGTCTGGAAGACTGGACCCTGGACCTGGTCAGTGGTGAGTCACCGACCGTTAAGGCCAAGGATATCACCATTGTGGAAGACTCTCAAACTGGTGAGATCGTATCAAGCTGCTGCCTGATATCTCAGACCTGGTCATATGAAGGCATCCCATTCAAAGTGGGCCGGCCAGAACTCGTCGGTACAAAAAAGGAGTACCGCCAGCGCGGTCTCGTCCGCCACCAGTTTGAAATCCTTCATGATTGGAGCGCTGAAAGAGGCGAATTGGTGCAGGCCATCACAGGCATACCGTACTACTACCGCTTATTCGGTTATGAGATGACACTAAACCTGGGGGGCAGCAGGGGCGGTTATAAAAGCCATATTCCGACATTAAAAGAGGACGAACAGGAACCCTATGCCTTCCGCTTAGCAGGAGAGGGTGACGTTCCTTTTCTGATGGACGTGTATGAACATGGCTGCCGGCGCAATATGATCTGCGCCATCTGGGATGAAGCACTTTGGCAATACGAATTAACCGGGAAACGCAAATACAATATCAACCGGCGGGAAATTTACATCATCGAAGATGCCTCTGGTGACCGGGCAGGATTCATCGGAATTCCGCCACTAATTTGGGGTCCAAGATCTGTCCTGACGGTCTACGAACTGGCTGCTGGCTATGCCTGGCCCGATGTTACACCCAGTGTCATGCGTTTCCTCTGGCAAAAAGGGGAGGAACTGTCAAAGGAACAGGGTACAACGCTTGAGATGGTCGGACTGGGTTTAGGTGAAACCCACCCGGCTTATGATGTGATTGAATCCCGGTTGCCCAATGTTCAGAAACCTTATGCCTTCTACATTCGGCTGACTGACCTGCCAGCCTTTATCAACGCCATCACCCCGGTTTTAGAAGACCGGCTGGCCGAATCTGCCTTTGCTTATTACTCCGGTGAAATCAAATTAAACTTTTACCGGGACGGGCTCAGCTTGAAATTCAAAAACGGTCGTATGGTAGATATCAAACCCCTTGAATTTGGCGAGCTGGAGCCTGCAGATGCCAGCTTCCCTCACCTGACATTTTTGCATCTCTTATTTGGCTATCGATCCATGGAAGAATTGGATCAAATGCATGCCGATTGTTTTCCTAAAAATGGCGAAAGCAAAAATCTGCTCAACGTACTTTTTCCAAAAAAACCAT
>SKPR01000037.1 GCA_007119455.1 Candidatus Brevefilum sp.
CCACAACCCAATCCGGTGCCGGTCTTACTCGAACACCTGGAAAATATCGGGGTTAAACCTGATAACATTACCATTTTTATTGGTTCCGGCACCCACGCACCAATGGAGGGCGATGAGTTAAACCGACTCCTCAACGAGCAGGTCATCAGTCGTTACCGGGTGATCATCCATGACTGCGACCAATCCGCATTGATTGACCTTGGTAAAACCCGCTATAAAACGCCAATTCAGATCAATGCCGATTTCTATCATTGTGACTTGAAGATCTCCGTTGGCAATATTGAACCGCATCATTTTATGGGATTCTCAGGCGGCGTCAAGACAGCGGTGATTGGTCTGGCCGGTCGAGAGACAATCAACGCCAATCATGCCATGCTGACAGTGCCTCAGGCCCGTTCAGGTGTCTACAGAATTAATCCCATGCGCCAGGATATCGAAGAAATCGGTCATAAAGTTAGGATCGATTATTCCCTGGGGACCATCCTTGATGAAACCAAGCAGATAATCAAGGTCTTTTATGGTCACCCGGATGAGGTGATGCAAAAGGCTATTCCTTATGTCAGGCAGATATTTGGCGTCACTGTTGAAAAACCTTACGACATGGTGATTGCTTCTCCGGGCGGCTCACCCAAGGATATCAACCTTTATCAGTCACAAAAAGCGCTGACACATGCTGCCCGTCTGACCAGGGATGGCGGGTATGTCCTTTTACTGGCAGCCTGCCCGGAGGGTTCGGGCAGCCTGGCTTACGAAAACTATGTAAAAGAGGCCAGGTCACACGAAGCGATCATCCAGCATTTCAGTGAAGGTTACTTTGAAGTCGGACCGCATAAAGCCTTTCAGATCGCACGGGAGGCAACCAGAGTCAATTTGATCCTGGTTTCTGACATCGCCGCTGACACGGTTAAACAATGGAAACTGATACCATGCCCGCCAAAATTACTGAATCCGCTCATCAACTGGGTAATAGACAGGCTGCCAAAAGAAGCTCGAATCGCCATTTTGCCAGCTGCTACTCGCACAATGCCAGGGGTACAACATGACAAATAACACTTTTATAAAAAATATCCACCTGCCTGGTGAAGATTTCTTCTGGTATGGTAATAAAACGGGCTTTTTACTGATCCATGGCTTTACAGCCACCACCGCAGAGGTCAGGCCCTTTGCACAGGTACTGCACGAAAAAGGATTCACAGTGTCCGGACCATTACTTCCAGGACATGGCACTCATCCAGAAGATCTCAATAAAACAACCTGGAAGAAGTGGTCTCAAGCAGTGGAGCATTCATATCAAGAGCTTTCCAAACACTGCAACCGTGTTTTTGTTATCGGTGAATCGATGGGGGGGGTATTGGCCCTTGAATTAGCAACCCGTTACAAATCGATCGCCGGGCTGATCCTTTTTGCACCGGCTATCAAAGTAAGCCATTTATGGACTGCCCGATTTATAGCACCATTCAAACCCTATCTGGCCAAACCCGAAAAAGATGATGGCCTTCCTTGGAAGGGTTATACCGTTCACCCACTCAAAGGCGCTGCTGAGTTACGCAAATTGCAGATCCATGTCCAGAAACGACTTAAAGACGTTACACAACCGGTTCTCATGTTCACAGGTGAATACGACCGGACTATTTCAACTGACTCAGCCAGCATCATCATGGATAATGTCGGCACATCGAATAAACGCCACATTCATCTAAATGACAGTGGTCATTGCATTTTGCTCGATCAGGATCCGAATAATTTAATGGGTCTCCTTCAGGAACCATTTTTAGGAAATCAGTTTCCGACATCCTGATCCGTCTTAAGGTATGAAACCAGCCGAATGACCAGGTTGAAACGATCCCCCATCAGGGTGAAAACCGTTTGACTCACCCCTGACTTCAGGGTAAACTTGAAAACTCGGGAACAATTAAATTTGCAAACCTCACTTTCGTGTCAAAATGGATATGTGGCATGATCATTCATGCGCGTATGCCTATAAATTGGTCTGGCGGGACCCGGCAATCCCGAATGACATCGAATCAGGACAATCTGATTTGATCAAACCTGGAAAGGATAGTCTGTGTCTGAAAACAATTATTACGATATTAACTTGAGCAAAACGGTGTCAGAAAACCGGCTGCTTGGTCTCTGGCGCATGATGAAAGGCTATCATTGGCTTTATATTGGCGCCACAATCGCACTGGCAGTGGCCACAATTTCCCGTACGGGAATTTATCTGGTGCTGAGAACATTTATTGACGATATTGTGATCGCTGGGAACTTCGGACGGGACCTGGTGATTATCATCCTGATGTTCATCGGTCTGGCGCTTTTCCAGGGCGCTTCGTCATTCGCTTCGGGCTGGATGGCTTCCAAGACAGCTGAAAGCGCAACCCGCCGATTGCGAAATTTCCTCTTCGACCATCTGCAACGCCTTCCATACGCCTACCATGCTGAAGCGAAAACAGGCGATCTGATCGCACGAGCCACCTCAGACATTGATGCCATTAACCGGTTTTACAGTGACCAGGCCATTGGCATTGGACGAATCCTGTTGATGTTCATCGTCAATTTTGTGGCCATTCTTCAATTGAACACCAGGCTGGCCTTAATTTCTGTTGTGGCCATCCCGGTAATCATCGGCGTCTCTTTGTTTTTCTTCAGATTGGTATCCAAGGCTTATGAAGCTTATCAGGAACAGGAGGCCACCCTCAGCAGCCGCTTACAGGAAAGCATCACCGGTATCCGGGTGGTCAAAGCCTTCGCACGTCAGGGTTATGAATCCTATAAATTTGACCAGGAAAACTGGCAGAAATTCAGGCTGGGGAAGCGGTTACTTTCGATCCACTCCCTGTTCTGGCCGATATCCGATATTATTTGTGGCGCGCAGATGTTGGCCGCCTTTTTCTTCGGAGCCCTGATGGCCCTCGATGGAGAAATCACCATTGGTACCTATATGGCCTTTGCCTCCTTGGTGATCTGGATCATCTGGCCGATGCGCGGTTTGGGACGTCTGATTGTCCAGACATCCACAGGAATGGTTTCATATAACCGGGTAGCTGAACTCATCAAACAGGACCGTGAACCGTTAACTGAGGGTGAATATCAAGCTGAGGGTGCTGTCAAAGGTGAAATTGTCTTCAATCATGTATATTTCGAGTATGAAGAAAATAATCCTGTTCTCAAAGACATCAATTTCATCTGCAACCCGGGCGATGTGATCGCCCTGTTAGGTTCCACCGGCTCTGGCAAAACCACCCTGGTTAACCTCCTGCCGCGCTTTTATGACCCGATTTCAGGTGTGGTCACCCTGGATGGTGTGGATATCACCCAGTATCCCCGTAAATACCTGCGTTCTCAGATTGGGATTGTTGAACAGGAACCTTTCCTGTTTTCACGTTCAATCCGAGAAAATATCACTTATGGTGTTCACCGAAAAGTTTCTGATGACGAGGTTGTGCAGGCGGCAAAGTTCGCCGCTGTCCATGACGTAATCCAGGCGTTTCCCAAGGGTTACAATACCCTGGTTGGAGAACGTGGTGTGACTTTGTCTGGCGGACAGAAACAACGGGTGGCTATCGCCCGTGCTTTACTAAAAAATCCACGCATCCTGATCCTGGACGATTCCACTTCCAGTGTGGACACTGAAACTGAAACCCAGATCCGTTCGGCCCTTGAGCATCTGATGCAAAACCGGACGACCTTCATCATCGCCCACCGCATCCAAAGTGTGATGGACGCCAACCTGATTCTGGTGTTCGACGAAGGTGAAATCGTTCAAAAAGGCACCCACCAGGAATTAATGCAAGAAAGCGGCATGTATCGCGACATATTTGACATCCAGACTCGCATTGAGATCGAATTAGAGAAGGAAATTTCCAGTGTCAACGTTTGAAGAATTTGAAGAAAAAGATTATGGAAAACTGAATACCCACATAATGAAACGGCTTCTTTCGTTGTTAATCCCCCATTGGAAGTGGGTGGTTGGTTTTCTTGCATGCATTGCCATTGTATCCAGTTTGGAATCCTACACAACCTTTTTGGGTGCAAGGATTATTGATGCAGGTATCATCGCTGGTAGCCGTGAAGCCATCATCAATACCGTCATGCTTTACGGGTCATTAATCATCATTCAATCTGCAGCGGTGTTTGGTTTCATCTATCTGGTGGGCGTGCTTGCTGAACGGGTTCGTTATGATCTCCGGAAGAACATGTTCAATCACCTCCAGCAATTGTCTCTGTCTTATTTCAGCCAGACACCGGTGGGATGGATCATGGCCCGGCTGACTTCAGACACCGAACGCCTTTCAGACCTGATGACCTGGGGCATTCTGGACATTACCTGGGCTGTGATTAACATCACCACAGCCGGCATTTTCATGTTCATCATCAACGCTAATCTTGCTTTGATCGTAGTGGTCATGCTGCCCATCCTGATCGTGATTGCATTCCGTTTCCGGACCCGCATTCTTTACCATTATCGGCGTTCCCGGAAAATGAACTCGAAGATAACGGGCGCATTCAATGAAGGGATCACCGGTGTGCGTGTGATTAAAGCACTTTCACGGGAAGATGACAACCTGGAAGAGTTCGCTGATTTAACCGATGATATGTATGAAGCAAGCTTCAAAGCTGCCTGGCTCTCAGCACTGTTTCTGCCAACGGTCCAGGTGATCAGTGCCATAGGCTTGGGTATTGTGTTGTGGCGCGGAGGCTTGCAGGTGCAGGTCGGAACGATGACCATTGGCGGCATCCAGGCCTTTGTTTCGTACGTCACCTTCATCATGTGGCCCATTCAAGATTTGGCCCGGGTTTATGCACAAATGCAAAATGCTGTCGCTTCTGCTGAACGGATCTTTAACTTGATTGATACGGAGCCGGATGTCAAAAACAGACCGAAGACGGTTGACACTAAAACGATTGAAGGCGATATCCGTTTTGACAATGTTCATTTCTTTTACCAGAAGGATGACCCGGTCATTAAAGGTCTTACTTTTGATGTAAAAAAAGGTGAGATGGTCGCCCTCGTCGGTCCGACTGGCGGTGGTAAGACAACCATCGTCAACCTTTTATGCCGGTTTTACGAACCGACCCAGGGGACGATCAGTTTCCACGGCGTTGATTACATGGATATGAAACTCAAAGATATCCAATCACGGATTGGTATGGTCCTCCAAACGCCTCATCTCTTTTCCGGTTCAATCCGGGATAATATCCGCTACGGCAAGCTCAATGCGACGGATGAGCAAATTGAAGAAGCAGCCCAACTTGCCGGTGCCCATGACTTCATCATGACATTTGAACAAGGCTATGACCAGGATGTCGGCGAAGGTGGAAATTTACTGTCGGTCGGCCAGAAACAATTGATCAGCATTGCCCGTGCCATCCTGGCACAACCCGAGTTATTCATCATGGATGAGGCGACCAGTTCGGTTGATACCCTGACTGAAGCCCTCATTCAGCGGGGAATGGAACGCCTGATGGAAGGCCGCACCAGTTTTGTGATCGCGCATCGCCTGTCAACCATCAAACGGGCAGATAAGATCATCGTGATCGAGGATGGACATATAGAAGAAATGGGTAATCATCGAGAACTGATTCAGAAACAGGGTAAGTACTATAACCTTTACACACAACAGTTCCGGCAAGAACTCGAAGCGCAGTATGATATTTTCAATAAACCTGAGCCGGTCGAAAGTTGATGAGATTCTTTTCCAGATCATTAGGTGATTCTTTAGAAAATCAGAATATTTATGAAATTAGCCGTTAATTATTCCAGCCCGCTCATCAACTTGATAAAAAACAAGACAATCCAGTTAGACCTGATTAAGTGTCCGGATTGGGACGGTATGCTATCTGTAGCCGAAGGTCATGGCCAGGTTACCATTCATTTTGACATGGATGCTGGCCTGGGGAACACATTTAATGTAGACTTTGC
>SKPR01000113.1 GCA_007119455.1 Candidatus Brevefilum sp.
GAACCAAAACCACCATGGTGGATAAAAGCCTGGGCCTTTGGCAGCAGCCATGAATGGGGTGCCGGCCCAAGGTGAAATACGTCGCCAGGCAGGCGCATTGATGCTAACTGCTGGTGCCAACCCTGGATGATGGCCCGCACACCTGCACGGCGGATGGCTTCAACCGTCAGATCAATGATTGCCTGGTCTTGTTCATCACCCAGTGCCATCGCGCCCAGGTTAATGACAATCGGCGGTGCGCCCGCTGCCAGGAAGCTGACCAGGTCATCAGGAGGTTCCCATGTCTGCGGGGTTTCTGAAAACCAGTAACCCGTCATCTGGTGGCGTGATTCCCAACGGGGGTCAGGTGGGATGACGTTGGGGCTCATCGGGATCAGGTTCAGACGTTGCGATGTTATTCCTTCAGGCCCCATCGGGGAAAGTCCAAGCCGTTTTCGAATGCGATTCAGAGGCCGTTGCATCATCAGGCCCATCCCCCAACCAGCGACGGCACCGATCAGGCGTTTATGGAGGGGTTCAGATTCATCCTTAACCGGAATCGCCTGGGGGAAAAGGGTGACGCTGATTTGTCGCAGATCCAGCTGATCGGCCTCGATGCTGCCAGCTGCCGTATGAGAGACAATCATCACCTGTGATTCACGTGCGAGTTTCTTGATATCATCATGCGAGGCTTCCAGCATTCTGAACGTAAATTTCATCACGCGCATGAAGCCCAACATCCAGTGGGGGGCATTGGCTCGAATCTTTGCGGCTTCAAAACCGATGTCGATATCTGGCCCGATAGGGGCAAACCTGACCTGATAGGATTCAACCAGATCACGCATGGTAGGGTGTGTGGCGACCACAGCCTGGTGACCGGCCTGATCGAGACATTGTGCCAGGGCGATATAAGGCTGGATGTCACCCCGGGATCCGATGGTTGGGATGAGAAACCGGATTGGTTGATTGGTCATCAGGATTCCTTCAGGTATAAAATTAAATGACATCACAACATTATAAATGAATTTACATCGAACTGAGTTAGATGTTGATCAAACTTGCTGGTAGTCTATTTCAGTGGGAGACTCCGAAAATAATCAACCCGGATCCCGTTAACTGAATGAAAAGGTTAAATGAAGCCTGGATCAAATTCTATTTTATAAGAGAATGATTACTCTGATGCTCAAACAGGTTGACCCCGGGTTGTGACGATGCCAAAGATCCCGGCCCCCAGCAAAAGAAACCCCGCAACCCCCCATAAAATCCGGCTGGGTGAGAGCAATGGGCCAGTCCCCAGCTTGATTGAGGCCAGGAAAAGCCCGATGAGAATCATGGCAACGGAAAGTGAAAACAGCAGTGCCGACCCTTCATACTTCCGCCGGTCGGTGCTTGTGAACCACCTGCCGTCTTTGAGGTCATTCAGTTCTGCAAATTGATGCGCATAGGCTTTATTTGTGAAGGCGATGTAGTCTTCTTTAATGCAGACGGAACCGCAGGTTGTGTCATCGCCATCATAGAGTTGTTTGGGCACCTTAAACCAGTAGCGATCGCAGGTACAGGCAACTTCGATGCGATCTTTATATGATTTTCCTGTTTGGATGTCCCTGAGCCGATACGGGATGACGTTTTCGTTGTTGATCGGCACTTCGATGATTTCCCAGGGTTGATCTTCACCGGCGTCTTGCTCCCCTACAGGCGGAAATTCTAATGTGCTTTCGAAAATATGGAATGTATTTGTTATTGTTTTACCACGTTTCTCTGTCTGATAGGGCAGAGCATGGACGAGGTTCGCATGGCCTTTAACATCGAGATGGAAGATGGCCCTCGCATCCAAAAAACCATACCTTCTGGGTGAGAGATGGATCATACTGGGGGAGAGCATGACCGTGGTGCTTGTTGATTGGTGTTTGAGTGAATAGGGCTCAAGTTCTTCTAACACGTTTCTGATATTCATAGGATTGTCCTTTACGCAAAAGCAGGTGAGGTATGATTAACCGCTAAAATTATTGAACCCAGCCCAGAAATGACAATGATCCAACCTTATTTTATAAGCGTTCAAACAGGTTCACCTTTAACCTGATAAATGCCATAAAAGCCGCCTACAAACAGAATCAGGCCGAGCGTGCCCAAGATGATGTTGGCCGTAACCCCCCTGGGCGCACCTTCGAGCCTGAAGAAAACATCCATCAGACTGAATAAGAGGATCAACATGCCGACACCAAATGCCAACCAGGCACCGGTACGTTTTTTGAGGTCTGACCGATTGAGCCATTTACCATCGTTGATCTGGTTGAGGCTGGCAAATTGGCGGGCGTATGTGCGATTGGTCAGTTTGAGGTCATTTTGGGTCAGGTGAACCGACCCATACCGGGGGTCTCCCTGAAAGAGCGGACGGGGGATACTGAACCAATACCTGTCGCAGGAACAGGCTGTTTCAATCCGCTGTTCTTTTTCTTGCGAAACGCCGGTCACAGAGCGTTTGGTGAGCAAAGAGGCTGCCCCGGGGAGCGCTACTTCGACAACCTCATGATTGACCTCTTGCGATGAACCTGTATCATCCAATACCGGAAATTTGCAAGCGGATTCCAGAATTTTTAGTGAAAAATTTTGTTTTTGCCCATAACCGGATTTCACCCAGTGATCCGCATGTACGGAAACCGCGCCTTTTTTAATATCAAAAGGGAACTCAGCCCTTTCGACAAACAGGCCGGGCCCTTTCGGCGATGCTTGCACGTGGCTGGGGGTGAGCAGGATCATCAGGTTTTTACCTGAAAAATTAATAAAGACAGGTTCGAGGTGCTTCAATGCATCCCCGATGCAGGCGGCAGTCACCCGGGTCTGATGGCTGTCCTGAATAAAATGCGGGCGGCTTCCATGAGCCGGCTCAGATACAGGACCCGGTTTGAGGCGGGTATCACAATACTTGCACTTGGATGCATACTCGGGGATTTTTTTGCCACAATTGGGGCAATTAATTTTAATTTTTGCCATTCAACCCTCATAATCAGAAAAAAATAACTGTACAATAAAACCTCAGCAAGATTGCTGGCAGACTGATTTGACTAAAGTATATAAGATTGAGCGGACCATTTGCAAGTATTGGGATTATTCAATAGGTACTGGGTATTGGGTATTAGGTATTAGGTACTGGGTATGAGTGTGTCGTCCTTTATACTGTTAATTAACATAACTCGATACATGAAAACAAATTTCAGGGCGGGTCAATAATTCCTGATAGTTGGTTCCTTACCAAGTTTCATTTCCTTTATAATTTTATTAATCGATCTTTTCCGACAACTTCAACCTTTCTGGTTGTTAGTCGTTTATACTCTGAAGAGATTTCAGATTGTTAAATACTTTAGTGAAATATAATATTTCCATTATTTAATGATAACAAGGAAAAACGTAATGACCCATTCTCAAAACAGCCAAGTCGTCCAGCGATATCTGGCGCTTCTTGACAAGCAGCGTGAGCATGTGATCGGTGTGGTCAGTGGGATCCCCCCTGAGCTGATCTGGCAGCGACCGGCACTAAAAGAATGGTGCATAGGTGAGATCCTCAACCATACCGTGATGCTGTACCGGAGTTTCTTCCCTTTTGTTGGCTTTGCCTGGCGGTATTTTCGATGGACGGCAAGCATTTTTAAAGACCGTGCCTACCGGACGGATCTCGAAGACCCATACAGAAAATCAACTTTTCCCCACTGGGCAGGTTTTCTGTGGAAACCCAAGTATACACCTGACAACCCGGTTTCTTTGGCCGTTCTGACGGCAGAAATACGCGAAATGCACCAATTCGTTCGTGCATTTTATGACGGCAAAGATGAGCAAAAATTAGGCAATGTCTTTCTGTTTGATCCCCTGTTTGGTTTTCTCAACCTGATCCTGGTTTTACGCATCGGCATTTATCATGACCAGCTTCATTATGAGGACGTGATCACGCTGGCCGCAGATTTGGTGGGATAGGTACAAAGTGCCAGCCAGGTGCCAGGTACTGGGTATGAGGTGCTGGGTAATAGGTACTGGGTACTGGGTAATAGGTACTGGGGATCACCTATTGTTGACCTGTCATGATTTAAGTTGACAGGATAAACCCGATACGTGTGAACATAAATAATGACGGATCACGAATACCTGGTTCCCAATACCTGATCAACCAATGACCTGAAAAGCCAGCACCAGGTAATAGCCCAGTAAGGCGGCCCAGATCCAGGTGTCGATCCGGTCGAGGGCGCCGCCATGGCCGGGGATCAGGTTGCCGGTATCTTTAACCCCCGCACTGCGTTTGAAGAGACTGATCAGCAGGTCCCCAATGGGCGTGAGGGCTGAAAGGACAAATCCCATAGCTGCCCCCTGCCAGAGTGGGGTCTGGGGAGGCAGAAAATCAACCGATCGCCAGAGCCAGACCAGGAGCAATCCGCTGATGGTGCCGGTGACCAGGGCGCCCACATACCCCGCCCAGGTCTTTCCCGGGCTGGTGCGCGGGGTCATTTTGCTTTTTCCAAACCTGCGGCCGATCGAGTACGCACCGCTGTCGGCCAGCCAGACGGACGGCAGGGCCGTCAGCATCCAGCCGCGTCCATAAGGCATCGCCCGCAGCGGAATCAAGGCGCTGCCCACCCAACCCAGGTAGAGGATACCTGCCAGGATGAGTGAAAAATGGATGGCTGAATCCCGTCCACCTCGTTCGTGTTCGATCAGCACAGCGATTGCAGACAGGAGGATGATCAGGGTCAGCAGCACACCCAGATACTGACCGTGAAAAATCCAACGCTGTAAAACAAATAAAATCAGGCCTACCAGAATGACCAGGAAGGAAGGGTGATAATCCATCTGGCTGAATAGGCGAGCGTATTCAAAGGCAGCCAATCCTAAAACCAGTAAAACAAACAGGTTGAAGGGCCAGCTGCCCAGGTAGATCAGGATTAATACAAGCGGCACGAAAATCAGTGCCGCTTTAACACGTTGGGATAACATGGGGTTGCCTCAGACGCCTCTCATGATTCTTCCAGAGCACCAAAACGCCGATCACGAGTGGCATAGTCTTCGATCGCCTTGCGCAGCTCATCTTCATCAAAGTCAGGCCAGTAGACCTGCGGAAAATACCATTCGGAGTAAACGGTTTGCCAGGTCAGGAAGTTGCTGGTTCGCTGTTCCCCAGAGGTGCGGATCACCAGGTCCGGGTCGGGCAGATCGCGGGTGAACAGGTACTGGTTGACCAGGTCTTCGTCAACGTCATCGGGATCAACCCCGTCTTTGAGCATTGCTTTGATGGCGTGAATGATCTCGTCACGTCCGCCGTAATTAAAGGCCAGGATGATGTTGATCTGCTGATTTCCCCGGGTCAGGTCAATGGCATGGCGCACCTTCTTTTGCAAGGCTTTTGACAGCCCTTTGAGGTGACCGATGTGGATCAGCCGGGCGCCTTCCTCATTTAATTCATCCAGTTCCCGGTCGATCACATCCGAAAGGATGTGCATTAAACCGGTGACTTCAGCCTTGGGTCGCGACCAGTTTTCAGTTGAAAAGGCATATAATGTCAGATATTCAATGCCCAGATTTGCGCTGGCTCGGATGATGGTACGCAGGTTTTCTGTCCCGGCTCGATGGCCGGCCACCCTGGGTAGGCCCCGTTCCCTGGCCCAGCGGCCATTGCCATCCATGATGATCGCCACGTGCCGGGGTACAGTTTTTGTTTTTTGATCGGTATGAACAGTGGTCATCGGTGATTAAACTTCCATAATCTCTTTCTCTTTGCGCTCACCGATCTCTTCGACTTTTTCAATCATCTTATCCGTCAGGTCCTGCAGCTCTTTTTCACCGCGTTCCTGCTCGTCTTCTGAGATCAGACCCTCTTTTTCAAACTCGCGCAGGTCTTTGATCAGGTCCCGACGCACGTTACGGATTCGGACACGGGTTTCTTCCATGCGGTTGTGTAC
>SKPR01000197.1 GCA_007119455.1 Candidatus Brevefilum sp.
CTTTATGAACACTCACATTAAGGTCACGCCCGAATTAATCGAAAAGATCGCCCACTTTTACGGTGAAAGCGTCCCAGACATGGTGGGGGACCCATTATCCGTTTCCGGCCTGGATTTTATGGTTGTCCATCCGGGTCAGGTGGGTCAGTCGCACACAGGCATTTATCTGGATGAGGATTATGAACATCTCAGATCATTCACCGACCGAGGCTGGCGCACGGTCTGGTTCAACCTGGCAGGCGAAATTTCGCCGGATTTTGTGCCCGTACATGATGGGGACGTCCGGTCGCTTGACACGCTCAGCCAGATCCCGGCCCTGGTCAAGAAGCCTTCCCTCGCACAGTGCCGGCGCTGGCTGGATGAGTGGGATGTACCAGAGCATGTCCGGGAGCACTCCCGGCTGGTGGCCTGGTCAGCCTATGCGCTGGGTGTCATGCTGCAGAACCGCGGCCTTGCCCTCGATCCGGTCCTGGCCCACCGAGGCGGGCTTTTGCACGACCTGGACAAGATCGAAACGCTGGAAGGCGAAATCGATCATGGCGAGGCTGCGGCCGACTTTCTGGTCGGGCAGGGGTGTCACCACCTGGCTGACACCGTCCGGGGGCATGTGCTGCATATGGCCCTGCGACCCGAGGCTGATGACCGGAGCTGGGAGACTAAGCTGGTTTTCTTTTGCGATAAGCTGGTAGAGGGTGTTGCGCTGGTACCCTTCGACGAACGCTTGCAGGCGCTCAAGGTGCGTTATCCTCGCTTCAGGCCGGTGATGGAACGCGCGGAGCCTTATGTATGGGGGCTTTCAGATCAGATTTGTTCGCTTTTATCGATCCCGGGGCACAGAATCTTAATAGATATGCTCCGAAAACTTCAAAATAATTAAAGACCACCTTGACAAAACTTAATTTTATGATATGATAACTTTAAATAATTGTAATTGGCAATTATTTTCTTGGCAATGAAAGGAAGTTGATCATGGCTCACATTTTGAAGCTCACAAAGGATGATCCGGTTATTCATTTAAAGGCCTATGGCGGGGTGCAAATCATTGGCGCAGATCAGTCAGAAGTCCAGTGCGAAATTGATGCCCCTGAGCTGGCCACCCTGGTTGAAGAAAACGGGCATGTGTATGTGACGGTCAATGCATCCTGTAAGTTGACCGTGCCCTTTGGCGCGTCAATTGAAATTGATCGAAGCATGGGTTCGGTCAAAATTGAGAAGATCGAAAACGATATCCAGATTGATAAGGTTTTGGGGAACCTGGTTTTAATTGAAGTGGGATCGGCCACGGCCGGTAAAGTTGGTGGGAACTTTTCCGTACGCAAAGCCAGCGGGCCGGTTAAGGTTGACAAAGTCGCCGGGAACCTGACGGTTGATGAAGTTGATTCCTTCGAATGTGAAAAGGTTGGTGGCAGTTGTTATGCCCGCGACGTTCAGGGTGATTTTCGCCTCGAAAAGGCCGGTGGGACGTTCATCGCCCAGGGGATTAAAGGAAAGACCTCAGTCAGTAAGGTGGGCGGCTCCTTCACCGGACGAGATCTCAACTTACAGGAAGATCTCAAGTCGGGTGGCAAGATGGAGCTGATCTGCTGCGAATTTGAGGATGATATGAATCTGTGTGCAGGTGGGAACGTTAACCTGGCCCTCGGTGATAAACAGCATGGACTCGGCCTGAACGTGCGGTCCGGTGCGCATAAAATCAATATCAAAGCCCACGGTGATGATATTGAAGTTGTCAATGGCAGCTTCGAGTATCAGCTTGGGGATCAGGGCCAAAAATCCCTGGATATCGCAGCAGGTGGTTCGGTTTCTGTTGTTGATAAACCCGAGCACGAGAAAGATATTGTCGGGGACCTTTCCGACCGGTTTACGTTTGAAGAATCCGCCTTCAGCGAGATGATCCAGGAGAGGATCAGTTCGGCAACGCGCAAATCTGAGGCCAAAATCAGGGCCGCCGAATTTCGCCTGGATCAGATCCGTGAAAAGGTTGAAAAACAGCGTGGCTTCAATATCGATGTGGATTTCGATAAAGCGGATGTGCCTCCCCGCCCTTCCAGCCCAGATCAACCTGCACCGCCGGTCAGTCGGCCGGTTGGCAGCAAAGGCGCTACGGATGAAGAACGGTTGATGATCCTGAAAATGCTCGAGGATAGTAAAATATCTGTTGATGAAGCCGAGATGTTATTCAGGTCTCTGGAGGAGTGAGGATAGATGGTGAATCAGGCAGAGCGTAAAATTCTGGATATGATCGAACAGGGTCAGATCACGGCTGAGGAGGGCTTGCGCCTGATCAAAGCCATGGGACAGGATGAAAAACCTGCACTCGACACCGTCGATGAGACGGTTGACGCTGGAACAGGTGAGGAGGTTCTCGAGCCTTCAGGGTTCAGAATTCCAGAAGAAGAACAACGGCGAATGAATCGATTGAAACGCTGGTGGGTATTGCCTTTCGGTATTGGCTTGTTGATCACGGTGCTGGGCGCGATCTGGATGTACAGCGGTTATATGGCTGCTGGATTTGGCTGGGGTTTTTGGCTGGCCTGGATTCCCTTTTTACTGGGCATCTTTATCGTCGCTATCAGCTTTCAGTCCAGCCGCAGCGTCTGGCTGCACGTGCGTGTCAAGCAGGCCCCCGGTGAGAAGCCAGAGCGGATCGCGATCAGTTTCCCGCTGCCGCTCACACTTTCGAAGTGGGTACTGTCTTCCTTTGGTCATCGCATTCCGGGAGTCAGGGACCAGCCTGTTGATAATATTTCTGAGATACTCGAAAACATTTCCACCGATGAGCCCTTTTATGTGCATGTGGAAGAAGATGATGGTGAAGAGGTGGAAGTCTTTATTGGATAATGATCTGACCAGGATGATTCTGTACCGGCTCAACATTGAGCCGGTTTTTTTATTCACCTCACCCGGCGCTGTGCACCACTGGCCACCGTCATAATGGAATAATTGCTACGCAAATTATGTTATTTATGGCTTCGCCTTGAGCATAAGCAGCCTGCAGGGCAGACCGATGAGGTGATGTTTCTACAGTGTGTCACCCATGTCAATGGATCAATCCAATCGGCCGAAAATCCCATTGACTCAGAACTCACACAGGACACTTAAATTTATTAATTGGGGGAAGGTGTGAGAAAAATTAAATGTGTTAATTTCAATTATTGAAAAAGTTATAAATCGCCTGGCTGATTTGGGCAAAGAGCAGGTTAACCGGGTCGAACACAGCCTGATTCGGATGGTGGAGGAAGATAGCGAGCGCATAATCACCACCTGGAGTGTAGACCAGGGCAGAATCGCCATAGGTGCGCACCACCCCACCCCCTTCGATCGCCCAGCCGTGTTTGTGTGCCACGACCGTCCCGGATGGGACGCCAGCCTGGATCAGGACGCCAATCCGGTTGCGGGCCATCATTTCAACCATCATCTTGCATTCGTCCTGGGTGATCTCGCCCGGGAAAGCGGCCAGAAGAGCACCGCCACCGAACTCGGCGCATTGGTGGATGTCCTCCATCAGCATACCCATATCGGCAGCGGTGGTTTGGTTATAGATATCTGGCCCGGTGTCAATGTCCGTCCTTTGGTTTGCAGGTGTTTCGAAGCGATGTAAAAGGGGTGCGCCCACATAGAAATGACCTGCCCAGAAGGAGTTTTCCATCCCCAATCTTTGCATATCCGCTGTTACGATCAGCGGAGACAGGTTATCATCGATGACGGCCATGGCCAGCTCATCTGTACTGGTGTTTTCAGATTGCATGATCATTTCTTCCATCAGGGCCATATTTGCCGGAAGGTAGGGCTCATCCATATACCGGAAGGCGGAAACCATCAGCGGAATCTTGACCAGGCTCCAGGAAGAAAAGGCAATATCGGTTGGGAGGGCTTCACCATTACCCTCGTGGGCGATATGAAGGGTGCGAGTTGAGGCCAGGTCTTTCATATAGACTTCGACCACACCGCCAAACCCTGAAACATCGATAATTTGCCTCAACATCACTTCCAGGTCGTCCAGGGCAGGTCGGGCAATGCTTGTCTGATCCAGGGAGAGATTGACCCGACGCCTGGTCGGCGATTGCAGAGCATCGATGATCTGAAGTGTTGACCGGTCAATATCAAGTGTGGTGCCGGGTATGCTATCAGCAAATTGGGGTGTTCCCGGTACGGGCCTGGGTGGTATGGCTGGCGTGTCATATCGTGCTCGGATTTCTGTTTCGAGATATTCTCGGATGCGGTTTTCATCATAGCTGACATTCAAAGGGATATTGATGAAACGCACGTCGCGGCCCCATAAGAAATTCCAGAACCCCTGCCAGAAAGGTTCGGTCACGCGCTGGTTGTCGGCCACAGCCAGCATTTTTTCGACTTCGGGTTCGAATCCCAACACAGCCGGTCTAACCTGAATGGGATCGCCGGCATAGACCAGCTCGATAGGGGAGCGGTAGACCGTATAAAGCCGTTCAGCAGCCTGTACATAGTTCAATCCGCCGATGGGCACGTCTCCCACCTGCATCCCGAGTGGAAAATTGTTTCGTACTCGGCTGTAGGTCGTCAGCTGGATGGTCGACAAAATGATCGTCAGTAACAGGCTGATGATCGTAGCCCAGCGGAATATGGGGAATCTCTGTCTCTGCATCGGTTAATCCATTGTACTAAAGGATGCATTATCATGCCATTAAACCGGCTTGATGTCAACGTGCGTTTAACATGGATTTTCTTTTATTGACACGCTCCTGAACTAATTTGACGGTATTCGCGAGAGATGATAGACTGTGGAGGAGGATGACTGTCGGTCTGATCCAACTTTGATCCAATAACAGTGATATAGTTTTATTGTCTGGCAGGGGGTTATCGTAAGTTGCCAATTGCAATTACCCGTTTTGCTTTTTTAATATATTAATCACGGGCAAAAAACTTAGAAGGAGAAAAATACGATGCCTGCAACTCGAAAACCAAAAGACACACGCTGGCTGATGCTCATAGGCCTGATCGCCTTAACCACCATGGCCTGCGGTCTGATTTCCCGGACGATGGACTCCCTGGTGGATTCCGGCATTGATGCGCTGACAGAATCCGGAATTGTTGAGAATTTGATGGCTGACATTCTGGGTACAGAAGGTGCGCTCGATCTGCAACCCCTGGAACATCCCGATGCAACTTTCTTGTTTGAAATTGACCCCTTTGACGATGTCATTCGCTGGCGATTCTACACTGTTAATGCCAGCACCGAGGCGGTTTCCAATTTTTATATTGAGTTATTCCCCGATTTTTCAGTTGAACATGATGAAACCAGTAATGGTGAGCGGCATTTGGTCCTCTCCAGTGGTCGCCCCTTGAGCGGCATCTACACCGCTGAAGCCCTTGCCTGGGCGAAGACCGGCATACCTGTGGTGGAGAGCGCTTTGCTTGATGTGGAAGTCTTGCATTCATCCCGCCATTCGGAAGATGGGCGTCTGGGAATCGCTGCCGCCGATGATTTGCTGCCGGAACCCCCGCCAGCCGATCAAACCCTTGTGATTATTGTCTACCAGGCTTTCAAGCTTGACCTGGAAGGAATTACAGGAGAAATTCCGGGTGTTCCGGTCCCTGGAGAACCGGGTTCTGACCTGACGGATGAAGCCCGGGATCCGGTCGATGATGATGGTCCCCCTTCGGACCGTGAAACAGATCTGGATTTATGGATCGATCTCGACCTGGATGACGACCGGGACCCGGGTGATCTGACCGATCTCTCCAGAATTTGCGGGCAGGTTCTGGGTGAAGGTACTTGTTACCATCCTTATTACCCGGTTGTGGAAGGGTTTACCCGCCAGTATAGCTCAGCTGAAGGTGTTACCACTGAAACCATTACCGCTGTTTGGGACGGTGGGTTTACTGTAACCACAGAAATGCC
>SKPR01000199.1 GCA_007119455.1 Candidatus Brevefilum sp.
ATGGCCAGACCTTGCCAGACCTGATCCAGGACCTTTTAATGGAAAATGCCCTGACCTTATGCCTGATCGAATTTGGACTTGATACGACAAAAAAAGAAAATCTAAAGTTAATTCAATCGGATGCGATCCAGCATAAAGAAATCAGCAAAAGGCCAGATGATCTGGAAACCTTTATCACTACAGCCTCACAATTTTTGGAGAATAACGCATGTGATATCGGGTTTGGCTTATGCCTTATCCAAGAAAATGTAGTCAAGTTACACAAGATTTATGTCGATTCGCACCAAATCATTTCCGAAACCCGCAATTATGGCGGCCCCCCGGATTATGCAGCCCTCTGGGCACAAAACTCCGGGCTTGATTTTTTAAGACGCAACTTACAGAATACAATTAAGATTAAAAAGGAGAATCATGAAACAAGCTGATTTAATTTTCCATAATGCATTAATCCTCACCATGGATGAAGCCTTTCATATTTACAATCCCGGTGCGCTCGCTGTCAAAGGCGACCAGATTTTGGCTGTCGGAGAAGAAGATGAGCTTCTAAAAAATATCCAGGCCGACAACGTCATGGATTGTGAAGGCAAAATACTGATGCCCGGGCTGATTAATGCCCATACCCACGTTCCCATGACCCTCCTGCGTGGATTGGCCGATGACCTCAGGCTTGACGTTTGGTTGATGGGTTATATGATGCCAGTCGAGCGTGAATTTGTCACCCCCGAGTTTGTCAAACTCGGAACCAAACTGGCCTGCGCAGAAAGCATCCGCAGTGGCGTGACCACGTTTGTCGATATGTATTATTTTGAGGCAGCCATTGCTGAAGCCACGGCTGAAGCCGGCTTGCGCGCTGTCTTATCACAGTCGGTTTTGAAATTCCCTTCACCAGACGCGACCTATTATGAAGAATCCCTGACTGCTGCTGAAGATTTCATCAAAAACTGGATAGATCATCCCCTCATCGTCCCTTCGGTGGGACCGCATGCGGTTTATACCTGCACCGATGAAATCCTCAAAGCCTGTTCAGAACTGGCGCAGAAGTATGATGTTCCTTTACACATCCACATTTCAGAAACGGCAGGCGAGGTCGAAAACCTCAGAGAAGAATACGGGATGCCCGTGGTTCCCTTTTTAAAGAAACGCGGGATATTCGATGCCAAGGTGATCGCAGCCCACTGCGTGCACATTGATGAGGGTGAAATGCGGACGATCCAAAAGGCAGGTGCAGGTATTGCACACAATCCCTCATCAAACCTCAAACTGGCTTCAGGGTTTGCCAATGTCACCCGGATGCTCGAGTTGGACGTCAAAGTCGGGATTGGGACAGACGGGCCTGCATCGAATAACGATCTGGACATGATCGAAGAAATCAGGCTGGCATCAATGGTGGCTAAATGCGTCTCAGGCGATCCCACTGCGCTGCCTGCCCGTCAAACCCTGGCGATGGCTACCAGCGAAGGTGCCAAAGCCATCCACCTTGATCATATCACCGGGTCGCTTGTTCCCGGTAAACGGGCCGATCTGATCATATTGGGGATCGACAAACTCCACAACTCACCTAATTTCCAGCGCGATCCTGAAGGTATCTATTCCCAAATCATCTACGCTGCCAAATCAACAGATATCAGTGATGTCATGGTCAATGGCCAGTGGCTAATGCGGGAACACGCCCTGCTGACTCTTGATGAAGATGAATTGATTAAAGAAGCTCAGAAATACGCCCGGAAGATTGATACATTTCTCATCAAACGAGAACAATCCGTTCTCTCCAAGCTGATCGCAATCGGTGGCGCTATGGAAGAAGAAAGCTTCGAGGTCCAGGCCAAAGTCCTCATCAAAGACCCGGATGAGGTGATCGAAGCCCTCGATAAAGAGCAAATCGAAGTTGTTTACACCCGCCATTACCATGAATATGATACATACTTCTTCTTTGATGATCCAGACCAGGGTCGCCTGCGATACCGTGAAGATGAGTTTATCAATAAAAAGGGTGAAGTCACCAATGTGCGCGGACGTCTGACCCTGATAGGTGTGTCACGCAAACAGGCTTTTGACCATGATGTGATGCTTTCCCGCAGCCGTTATTTCGCACCGGCCACCCATTCTCTGCGGTTCTACAAGGAATACTTCAATCCCGATCGAGAAATTGATATCGAGAAAGATAGAAGAAGGTTCAAGATCCAATATAAAGGTGTGGATTTTTATATCAATATTGACACACTGATTGAACCCGATTTAGGTCATTTCCTTGAAGTCAAAAGCCGCACATGGAGTCGTGAGGATGCAGAGCTGAAATCCAGAATGATCGCTGAACTCATCGAGTATCTGGGTGTTTCATATGATAGGGCTGAAACACAGGATTATATCGAAATTGTTGAAGACTATTTGCGTGATTAGAGAAGTGAAGAAAGAAAAAATGACCATAAATGTCCTGTTCCTTGCTGCCGAAGCTGAACCATTCATCAAAGTCGGTGGACTGGGCGATGTGGCTGGTGCTTTACCCATCGCCATTAACCGGCTGTCAAACCAGCTTGATTCCTCTCCAAAGGTTGATATACGGATGGTAATACCCTTCCATTTCGCCATCAAACAACGGGGGTTCAAACCGAAACTGATTGGCGAATTCGGAGTCCACAACCGGAAAGGCATTGTGAAATGCCAGGTCTATCATGATGATCATCTGGGTATCCCGGTTTATCTGCTGGATGGTGAACCAGTTGATGAGAAATCCCCGGTTTACGCCCCTGACCCTATCCTTGATGGTTACAAATTTGTTTTTTTCTCCATGGCAGCTCTGGGATTGCCAACTTTTTTAGATTGGCGTATGGACATTCTTCATGGTAACGACTGGCATACTGCAGCAGCTATTTATGCGCTGAAAAACTTTGACATGCCACCCGTGCACTTGTCCGGAGCAAAGACTGTCCACACCCTGCACAATTTACCTTATATGGGGTTTGGCGTGCAGCAGGCTTTAATGGATTATGGCCTTCCACCATCCAGGAATCCGCTCCTGCCCGAGTGGGCCCGCCATACGCCTTTACCGCTGGGATTATTACACGCCAATCAGATCGTGGCCGTTTCACCCCATTACGCGGAAGAAATTCTCACGCCTGAATTTGGCTGCGGGTTGGAAGACTTTTTGCAAACTCGCACAAGTGCCCTGAAAGGCATATTGAATGGTCTTGATACAGAAACCTGGAACCCGGAAACGGATTCTGAAATTATTCAAAACTTTTCTATATCTAACATTGTTCTCCGAACAAAAAACAAACATCATTTACAGCAAAAGTTCGACCTGCTGGTTTCTGAAGAGACCCCACTTTTGACCCTGATCAGCAGGATGGACCCGCAAAAAGGTATTGATATCGTATTAAGAGGACTACAATATTGTCAGGATCTTCCCTGGCAGATGATCATCCTCGGCACAGGAGACCCATCCGTTGAAAAAATGGCCCGAGAACTGGAAAGCACATACCCGGATCGGGTACGGACTGTGATTGATTTCGATAATCAACTGGCTCACCAGCTATATGCCGGAGCTGATATGTTTATGATGCCTTCACGATATGAGCCCTGCGGCTTATCTCAAATGATCGCCATGCGTTATGGATGTATTCCAATCGCCAGGGCCACTGGTGGCCTGGTCGATACAATCGAGCATATTTCCCATCGGATTAACGGCGGTACTGGATTTCTCTTTGACAAACCCTATCCCTCGACCTTTGCGCAAACACTCAGACGGGCAATTCGCCTTTACCAGAGGCCTGCCTCATGGCGAAAAATCCAAATCAATGGAATGCAAACCGACTTCTCATGGGAAAAGTCGGCCCAGGAATATATTGATACCTATCAACACCTGGTCCAGGAACAGCAATAACCAGATGACCTGAGGAGCAACTTATGGAACAAACACGTGCATCGGGCATTCTACTCCACCCAACCAGCCTTCCCGGGCCTGACGGCATAGGCGATTTAGGCCCTGAGGCCTATAAATGGATCGATTTTCTAAAGAAAACAGGCTGTCAATTCTGGCAGGTGCTCCCCTTAGGTCCTACGGGCTATGGCGATTCACCCTACCAGTGTTTTTCGGCTTTTGCCGGTAATCCTTACCTGATCAACGCGACAATTTTGCTGGATCAGGGCCTTCTCACAAAAAGCGACCTGAATGACAGGCCTGAGTTTCCACTGATAAAGGTCGATTATGGGCCGGTAATCAATTGGAAGAAGAAGCTTCTCCGCAGATCCTATGATCATTATCGATCTGGGAATCAAAAGAGTTTTGACGATCAGTTCACAAGTTTCAAAAGAGCTGAAAAAGAATGGTTAGAGCCCTTTGCCATATTTATGGCTATCAAAGAGCAGCATGGCGGGGTTGCCTGGAGTGAGTGGCCAGAACCACTCAGAAAACGAGACCCGCAGACGCTGAAATCTTTCCAAAAAGAATTCGATGAAGAAATTGAATTTCAGTCCTATCTCCAGTTTTTGTTCCATCGCCAATGGGAAATGCTCCGGAAATACGCCCGAGATAAGGGTGTCCGGATCATCGGAGATATCCCCATTTTTGTGGCTTATGATAGCTCGGATGTTTGGGTTCATAAAAATTTGTTTTACCTGGATGATGAAGGCCTGCCCGAAGTCGTGGCAGGTGTCCCCCCTGATTATTTTTCTGAAACCGGTCAGTTATGGGGCAACCCCCTATATAACTGGGAAATCCACAAGCAAACGGGTTATAAATGGTGGCTCAACCGGTTTAAAAAAGTTTTAGATCAGGTAGACATCGTCAGGCTGGATCACTTTCGCGGTTTTGAGGCGTACTGGGAAGTTCCCTATGGCAATGAAACCGCCGTAGAGGGACACTGGGTCAAAGGTCCAGGGCATGATTTCCTCCGGGCTGTGAAAACCGAATTGGGAGAATTACCCATTATCGCTGAAGATTTGGGCGTGATCACTGAAGGGGTTGTAGAAATGCGCGACACCTTCAACTTGCCTGGCATGAAGATCCTACAATTTGCTTTTGCAGCAGATCCTGAGGATGACTTTTTACCGCACAACTACCCGGTTAATTGTGTCGCCTATACCGGCACGCATGACAATAACACAACCTGTGGCTGGTATGAAACTGCTCCAGAACGTGAAAAAGATTTTTGCCGCCGTTATCTGGCACGCCCAGGTCACGACATTGCCTGGTCAATGATCCGAGTCCTCTGGCGATCTGTCGCAGCCTGGGTATTGGCACCTCTACAGGATTTTCTCAGCCTTGGTGAAGAAGCCCGGATGAATTATCCCGGGAACCCATCGGGAAATTGGGACTGGCGTATGCACCCGGATGCCATTGACGGAGGCCTCATCCAACGTCTATACGACACCAACTTCCTGTATGGCCGCCTGCCCAAGGAACAACGAGAGGCCATCCATCAAGCTGTTATGGAAGAAATGGATGGACGGGTTATGCCGCACTGACCCGCTTCAACCTGTCCACTGATCCAATCACAATCCCCACAAGGATCAAGATTGCCCCAACACCCTCAATGGATGTGGGGCTTTCTCTTAAGAAAATCAAAGCCAGAATAATCGTTCCGATGGGCTCACCCAGCAACGTGAGAGAGACATAAGCCGCCGAGATATACTTCAAGGACCAGTTAAACAAAGAATGTCCCAGTAGTTGAGGAATAATCCCTAAAGCAAGCAGCCAGAGGTATGTTTCACCAGAATAACCCAGGACCGGTTCAGCCCTGATAAACACAGCAACAGATAAAATCAACGCTGCCACTCCATAAACCAGCGCGACATAAGTTAAGGTATTGAGTTGTTTACGTAACTGGCGACCGATTAACATATATCCGGCTGCCATCCAGGCACCAAAAAGTGCCAG
>SKPR01000089.1 GCA_007119455.1 Candidatus Brevefilum sp.
GACAACCCCGTCGAAGCCAGTGGCCAGGCTGTACCAGTGTCCGGCGAGCTGGTCAGCCATGATGCTATCAGCCTGCTTACTTCCGCTGGCATCATATTGATAATATTCCCCGTTCCATAATATGCTTTGGTAGACATCCTTCGCTTTCTGGAAGGATTCCCGGTAATGTTCAGCCAGATCTTCTTCTTTCATCTCTGTGGCAAGGGCTGCCCCAGCCTGTAAACAGGCCAGCCACAACCCTCCGGTGTAAGCGCTGGGACCTTTGACAGACCAAACATCATATGTCTGATCGGGAAAACCATCATTCTCAATCATTCCGTCACCATCACGATCAAACCTGGCCATAAAGGCGATGGATTCCTTCACAGCAGGCCAGACATCTTCCAAAAAAGCCTGATCTTTGGTCATAAAGTAATCCCTGGCAACTTGCAGGACAAATTTGGGGTTGAGGTCTTTCCAGCGGGAAACATCCTGGGCATTATAAGCATTGATCTTAATCCAGGGATCCTCCAGTGGCGAACCCAGGTCATGGGGGATCACATTGCTGACTTTCCGGGGTCCCTTGTCACCGGAGAAAAAATACATAAAGACCTCATCATCCGACACCTTAAGGCTGTTGGCGAAATCACGCTGCAGACTTAATTCAAGGTCTGGCCAGAGCATCGCCAGCGCAAAGGAAGCATAGAAATGCACATCATAGGTGTTATACATGCGGTATTCATGGCTTTCGAGGTAGGCAAAATGCCCGATTTCAGGCTCTGGCAGGGGGTCATCCTGGGGATCGGCTGCATCCTCGCGGCCATCTGTCCAGATCGTGCCACCATCCACCAGGTAATAGGTTTCATTGAAAAGCATCTGCCGGTACCACAGGGGCAGGGACTCATCCGTCATGACCGGCATCTGCCAATCATCCAGGGATTTTTCCCAATCCGGATAGCGGGTCAAGGCCTCACGCAATAAGTCGAGAACGGCAACGCCATCCCGTCCGAAATACCGAGTATAACGCCGAAACCAACCCGTCCCTAATGGGAAACGGGCCACAGGCATATCCCACACCAGGGCAAACACGATTTCCCGGGTTTCTCCGGCCGGGATATGGACTCTGGCTGAGACAGCGGCACCGATGGCCAAACCCTTTGGTGAGGGCCGCTCATCCCGATCATCCGACAGTCGGCCGTTGCTGGCAAAGTCACCCCAGACATCCACCCCGCTCGAATCGGTGATAAACCGGGTCCGGTAGTGGACGGCAACTTCATCCGTTGCGAGGGCGCCGATCCCAAAGGTGAGATTATCCTCGTAGTGGTCCTGGTCAACCATTTTTTGACCGGGGGCAAGGGGTTTTGGATGCCGGTGAAGATGATGCAAGGCTATACCCAGAATCTCTCCTTGATCGGACTGCATACGCATTAAACGGTTGCTGTGGCCGCCCAACCGGTCATTTTCACTGCCGGTTCCGTTCTGAAAGGTAAACATCAAGCCTACATCGGCATCGGTGTCAGCGGTGTTCTCAACCGTGTAGATGAAGGTGCTCACCGGAAAGCTGGACTCACGATAATTGTGAGGGATAACGGGTGAAACCTGACGGCAGGCGAGGTTGATCCCTGGTAAGGGCTGATGATAATCATGCCAGGCGCGCGGGAACAGGGCACGGTAGGTCACCCTATGCTCATCCAGTTCCCAGCCCCAACTTTCCAGGCCATCCGCCTCAGGCCCATCCGGGTTGAGGACCAGGGCTTTAGGCTGGGTCCCGGGCCGAGATACCCAAATTGAAAACTGGTCAGCGTCAACGCGCCGGTAGGCATAATCGCCGGGTTTGAGGCCCCAGCGATTGAAATCCCCCCGGCAGCCGCGACCAATCGTCCCACATCCCAGCCCACCCAAAGGTACACCTTTATCGGGGCTGATGGGCAATCCCCCCTGGACCAGGTCAAACATCGGCCGGCGTCCGAGCTTCCGTTGCTGACGAGCCCAGCGCCGGATGCGGATGACAGCCGGCAGCATCTCCCACACGAATTTTGGGGTGATGCGCATCGGTTTGGGTGTGCGATTCAGGGGCTTTGCCAGGGGGCGCTCCCAGGCCAGAGATTTTAACTTCTCAGACGGGTTCATTTTTCCTCCACAGTTTTCATTATTCGTCAAATTCTGATGCTGTTTCCATCATATCATTTTTCTCCCAAAACATGGTTTTGAACCCCTATTTTTATATCCTAAATCAGTCTTCCAACATAAAAAACAACCCGCTCTTGAAACGGGTTGGTAAACCTGATATCCCTTGTTGATGATGATTAAATCGATAAACTCAACATTAACCGGCTTCAACCGGTTGCACCCGCCGACCCGGTCTACCCAAAAACTGCGATACCAGGGTTCCGCCCAGCATTAAAGCACAACCCAGGAGATCACGCGCGGTTAACACCTCCTGCAGCACCAGCCATCCGCCCAGGGCAGCAAAGGCACCTTCCAGGCTCATGATAATGACCGCATGGGAAGGGTTGGCCGTGCGCTGGGCGACCACCTGAAGGGTATAAGCCAGGCCCACCGAAAGGAACGACCCATACAGAATCGGGTAAATCCCATCGATGATGCCTGATAAGGAGATCGGTTCGAAGATCAAAGCGGTAAGCATGCTGAGCAGCCCGCAAATGGCGAATTGCAGTGCTGCCAACCGGATGGGGCCAACCCGGGCTGAATACCTGGCGATCAGGTGCACGTGCACCGCCCACACAAAAGCCCCTGCCAGAATAACCAGATCATAAGGCGAGACAACGAAACCACCCCTGACCGACAGTAGGTATAAACCAATCACAGCCAGTACGGCACCCGCCCAATGGGCGGGGTGCGTACGCCGCCCCCAAAACAAAGCCAGGATTGGCACCAGGATCACATACAGCCCGGTGATAAAACCCGCCTTGCCAGCCGTTGTGCCTACCAGGCCGACCTGTTGAAGTGAAGCACCAGCAAACAGGGCCAGGCCCGTGAGTAATACCGGCCCCAGGGCAGCTTTGAGCGGCATTTGGGTGGGGTCCGGTTGGTTGCGGCGCTTCCAGAGCAAAAAAGGCAAAAGGGCCAGCGAACCCAGGCTGAAGCGAATGCCATTAAACGTAAACGGCCCCATGTGGGCCATGCCCATGCGCTGAGCGACAAAGGCAAAGCCCCAGATGGTAGCCGTAATGAGTAAGAGCAGGTCTGCTTTCAAGGTGGGTCAGATTCCTTTTTCAGGTCAGTTCTGACGTATATGCCAGATTACCTTAGCGGAAACCTGTGCGCGGGTAACCGGCCCGAAGTCCCGGCTATCTGTGCTTGAGATTTGTGTACCACGCACATCAAACGCACGGCCATTATCCAGCACCTGGTTCACACGCTTAACCAAAGTCCCGTACCCTTTTTGGCGGAAGACGATGACATCCCCCGCCTTAATGGACCTGGACGGAAACGGCACCCTGGCAGCCAGAACGTAATCCCCTGCTTTGAAATCCGGGTAAAGGCTTTGACCACGCACCTTGAGCAAACGCAACATCTGTTTTATAAGACCGGTATAACCATTTCTTCCGAGACGGAATAAGGGGAATTGACACGTTTGGTCTTAATCCCTTTAATGGACCAGAAGATCTCAGAAAATTCGTTCACAGCCTCCAATAGCGCCAGGGCTGTTTCACGGTCAACTGTCTGGCGAGATTTCGATCCGAGCTGCATGATCTTATGGACCAGGCCGTGAATTTGTGGATAGTCATTCACATGCTGTTCTTTGATGAAATCGCCCCAGATCACCCTTATCTCGTTCTTGGTCAGTTCTGCATGTTCTTCTTTAACCACCACATAGCGAGCCATGCTGTTGTTGAATTCTTGGCCGCCATCCGAGCCATGCTCCTCAACCAGTTTATTAATTAAATCCACCATACGAATGACCGTCAAAGCGCCGATCAAAGCATGATGCGGGTCGTAGATTCCGCAAGGGATATCACAATGGGCATCGACTCCTTCAAAAGCAAGTTGATGATCCAATTTTTTAGCGATTTTATAAAACATGGGGTTGCCTCCTTTGAATTTTGAAAGTTATTGATATTGTTTATATAATTTATTATAATTTCTGAGGCGGTCATTTGCAAATAAATGTAAAAAACCCCCACGCGGGCGGGGGTTTTTCTTGTGTATATCTTAAAACCTCACGGGGTTACCCCGAGGGTTCTCAACTCAGCTTCAGCCACCCACCAGCCCGGATGCCATTTGAGGGCTTCGCGGAAGTCTGCGACTGCGCCGTCAACATCACCCAGGGCCAGCCTGGAGCGTCCCCGCCAGACCCAGGTCTCTTCAATGGCCGGCACAAATGAATTTCTCAAGGTATAGTCAGCGAGATCAATCACCGCCTGGTGGCGCCCGGTATAGAAATAAGCAAAATAAGGCCAGGTCGCATACCAGACAATCCGATAAGGGCGTCGAGGTGGCAGCTCATTATAAACCTCGAAGGCCTGGTCAAAGGCCTGAGCTGCCGCAGGGTAATCGCCTAAATTAACCAGGCTGCCGCCATAGTTGTACCAGGCAAAAAATAGTTCGAGCCCGCTGAGCACTTCAATTTCTTCCAGGGCTTTTTCGGCTGCATGTTCGAGATTATAAGTTTGATCCAGATGGGGGCCTAAAATATCGAAAACCTGTTCTTCGAGGTAAAACGGATAAACGATAATATAGACATAATTGAAAGCCCGCCAATGGCGTTCAATGAAATCATAGGGTCGTACGTAATCAGGGCCAACATAGGAATCCTGAACCGTAAATGTGCTTTTTGCGTCATCATAAGCGGTGATGACCCCATAATGGCCCATCCATCCCCGGTCGGCAACTTCTTCATAAAAACCGCGCTCAATGATGACAGGGAAACCGGCTGCAACGAAATTTTTAATCATATCAAGGTCGCCGCCCCAGCGCATGATGGCATTGAGCTGGGTCTGTGATCGGATGTACTCGACCATCTCGTAAGGCATCACATTGCGGTCTTCCGGGTTGGGTTTTAACCAGGCAGCGGTGACCGTCTGATCACCCTCCCAACCCCAGTAGGAGAGCGCCATTGACAGTGCAGCCGGCCCACAGTTGTTGTTATATAATCTCTGATTTTGCCAGACAACGCCCTCTAAAGCTACCGATTCCGGGATAGGCGTCGGGGCAGGTGTCGGGGTGGACGTCAGTGTTGGGGTAGGACTGATTTCATGCGTCGGGGTAGGTGAAGGTTCCAGGGTTGGGGTGGGATCCGGTGTGCTGGTTTCCTGAGCCTGAGCGGTTTGGGTTTGGTGGAGAACCGGTTCCAGATCGGCCTGATCCTGGGGGATAAATATGTCACCGCCCGGGGGATTGAAAAAATAATAAATATCAGACCGCAGGCCGGCCACCCGCCAGGAAAGCCGTTCATGGACCGGTGGCAGAAAATAGATTGCCAGCAAGAACGCTGTTGAAGCAATCAACAGCAGGACGATCATTAAAATCTTGTTCACGCGCTGATCAGACATAGTGGGATTATAACCGCTCGGGAAATAAAAGCAAATAACCGTTATTGGGTAATCTTTGTGGGATAAGCACTGGTACGCCTCTCAAATCTGGTCTCGATAGAACCGGTTATGGCTCGATGCCCATGTTGCGCAATTCTGTTTCAGCCGGTGCCCAGCCAGGATGATATCTCAATGCCTGCCTGAAATCTGCGATAGCACCATCTCGATCACCCAGGGCCAGCCTGGCCCGACCCCGCCAGAACCATGTTTCCTCAATCTCCGACACACCTGTTCTCCACAAAGTGACATTGGCCATTTCAATCACATCCTGGTAGCGCCCGGTGTGATAATAGGCAAAATAAGGTCCGATCTGGTACCACAGCATTCGTGAGGGC
>SKPR01000241.1 GCA_007119455.1 Candidatus Brevefilum sp.
ACAACCGGTGCTGCCAGCTGTCCAAGGCTCTCAGCAAGACCCCGGTGTTTTTTACCAGAACTGGAGAGGACAATGGCTTCTTGTAAACCAAATTCCTTTTTTAATGTGTTTGCTAGATGAGGAATTTTTTTGAGGGGAAAGCGAACGATGACTTCGACAATATCCTTTTCATGTGCTTCGCGAATCATCCGTGAAACTGTTGAATGGGATATTCCCAATTGCGAACCGATTTCCGCCTGGCTCTTTCCTTCTTGATAATATTGTTGCGCAACTTCCGCAAGCAACTCGAGCCTGTTCTGATTTGCCATAACCACTCCCCATGTTTGCTTTAAAAAACAGGTTTAAGCTAAGTTCATCCGAAAATTTTGTGAACCAGGACTTATTATACTTTAATGGGTGGCAATATATCAAAATCTAATCTCGAGAAAGGATATATCGGGCTGTGGCGAGGATTTCTTCCATGACCATATCTTCACCAAAGCCCGTCAGCATCCCAATGGCTTCGATTACAGGCACATTGACCTCCCCGGGAATGGGCGTGGTGGTGACGACAAAATCAACACCGCCACGAGCAACGAAACCTTCCACTGAGGTGGGTAAAAGACTGACAATATCCAGATTATCCACCAGGGGTGCAAGGACTTTTTCGATCTTCTTGGTGATGATGGCTGTACTGGCCGCACCTGAGCCGCTCACTGCCAAAATGGTTAGTTTTTCTTTTTTCATTTTGCTGTGCTTGCTCCTGATGAAAATTTGTCAGGTGAATGCAAGTATTTGCATAATCATTATAGCTCATTTTTTGCTTTCCATGATTCACTACGCACTGCGGCGTTTTTTCTCTATAACAACTAATTTGAGCAGTTACCATAAAAACAAGAAAACTTGACTTTCAAAAATCGTTAGATTATTATCTAACATGGTGGATATTTATTGATTCACATAGCATAAATGGAACCACCAAGGCTTGACGAATTAATGCAATCAACCTAAGCCTCCATTGGTAACCCACAACCAGCCAAAAAAGGATACCGACAAGAGACATCATGAAAGATACACAGCCCACCATCATCTGGGATAAAGGCAGCGCCTATGATCTTTTTGTAAGCTTATGGGTCATTCACCGTCCAGACGAGTTCGGACTACGCCCGTCCTGGGCTGCTGGCGTCCGGTCACGTTTACCGATCAAAATGCGTGAAGTCCTCGAACAAACCCAGAAGTTCTTACCCGTTCCCCTGGCCTGGATTCACCATCTTCCCGAACCGAAAGATGCCCATACTGCACTGATCGCGCTCGAGGCCCTGTCACCAGAAGAACGCCTGCCAGCCCTGTTTTTTGACAATAAACAGGATGCAAGGACGGAAGAATACCAGGAAATTATGCGCTCGCTGGCAGGTAAAAAAAGGTTGTCTGCCAAAATTGAGTCACACATCCGTGACTACTACCGTGAGTCTGAAATGGTCAACAGATCTGTCACCCGGGCTGCTTTTGAAGCCTGGCAGGACAGAGAAACATTTGGTCAAGCATTCCTCCAGGCACTCAGGACCTATGTTGACAATTTTTTCCTGGAAGAAGAACCCCGTGTCATTCCAGCCCAGGACCAGGCTTTGGAGAAGGCCAGGGCTTTAACAGAAGAGATGGATGTTTTGGCTATTCTTGAAGAATTGTCAGCAGGTGTGCAGATGGACTGGGCCAAAGAGGTTTCAACCCTGGTCTTGGCCCCTTCTTTTTGGGGCGCTCCCTTTGTTTATTACGATTCAATCCATACAGATAAAAGCATTATCCTGTTTGGCGCCAGACCAACGGGCACAACCCTAGTCCCGGGCGAACTGGTCCCGGATGAGCTTCTTAATTCACTGAAAGCCCTGGCAGACCCTACCCGCCTGCGGATCCTCCATTACCTGCAGGAAGGGTCCTGTACACCTGGAGAGCTTTCGAAAATCCTCCGACTGAGACCCTCAACTGTCATCCACCATCTTCAGAATCTACGTTTGGCCGGATTGGTGCGTGTGACCGTGTCACCTCAGGCAGAACGCTGTTACGCACTGCGGTTGGACGGGGTCGACGAAGCGATTAATTATTTAAAAACCTATATATCAGGGGAATAAGCTTTGCCCTCAGACAAAAAGAGAAGGCACGCCTCTGATGGCATCATCAGGACCTATATCAAACGGGTCAGTGCGTTCAGCCCCAACGCGCGCAAATACCTGATCAGCATCATCATTTTTGGTGCAGGATTTGGCATCCATCGCATTCTGTTTAACTTCTTCCTGCGCAGTCTGGGCTTTGATGAAACCTTCATGGGGTTGCTCTCCACTGTCAGCAGCACGACTGTATTAATCGTCGCACTACCGATGGGTTACCTGGCGGATATGCTGGGCAGAAAATTGTCCCTGATCATTTCCGGCCTGCTGATCGGGATTGCTTTGATCATGATGGTTGTCCTCCCATCGGCCGGTATGCTGATTACGATGAACGTCATCACGGGACTCGGATCCAGCCTGGGCGGTGTGGTAAGTGGACCCTTCCTGATGGAGAACAGCGGCGAAGAGGAACGAACCTATCTCTTCAGTATCAGTTCTGGCATGCGGATGGCCGCTTTTGCATTTGGGGAGTGGGTTGGCGGTTACATGCCAACCTGGTTTGGGGAAATTTTCGATGTGGCGGCTGTCAGTTCAACAGCCTATGCCTGGGCAATCGCCGTCGCAGGTACGCTGGTCATCATTGCTGTCGTTCCACGCCTGCTACTCCGCCGCAACACACTGCCTTTCGAAGAGCGATCCATCTTTGCACCTCTTTCTTATGCGAAGGAGCATCCCGGGATGCTGACAAAACTCCTGCTGCCGATGTTTCTCACATCCATTGGCGCCGGGTTGATTATGCCGTTCATGAACATCTTTTTCAGCAACGTCCACCAGCAATCTGACCCCGTCATCGGAACGTTATTTGCCTGGGGGGCCTTGGCCATGGGCATTGGATTAATCCTGGCACCGGCCCTGGCAGACCGCATCGGAAAGATCAAGGCGGTGGTCTATACCCAGGGGCTTTCGATCCCCTTCCTGGCGCTATTGGGCTTCTCGCCCTTGTTCAGCCTGAGTGCCTTGGCATATTTCGTCAGGCTGACCCTGATGAACATGAGTTCGCCGATTTATCAGACTTTTGTGATGGAGCAGGTTGACCCCGATTCTCGGGCCACTATTGCCAGCCTGAACAGCATGGTACACAGCTTCGGACGAGCCTTCAGCCCGACCGTCAGCGGCTGGATGCAGGTCCAATATGGCTTTGGACCGCCCTTCATGGGAACCATCTTTTTCTACATCATTTCCATTGTGCTGTACGTTGTGTTCTTTTTACGGGGACGGAAATCAAGGGCCAGACATGTTTGAGATCCTGGCAATTTCACCCGGCAGAAAATTTTTGCCTGATATTAATATCAAAACAGAAACCCAAACCCCCAATACGCAATCACCAGCGCAGCAGCGCCAGGGCCATGACGGTTTGCCACGGCAACACTTTAAAAGCACCCCGTTGAACGGCAGCTTCCACCTCAGCCCTGGATAAGGTCAAAAGGGTTTGAGCCTCCAGGTCATCTCCCTTGGGTGGCTGCACCTGATGGGCATCCCGCGCCAGGAACAAGTGCGCCACACCGTTACCACGGTTTCCATCGACCACAAATTCACCCAGTTTTTCCCAGTGGGGGGCTTCGTATCCCGTTTCCTCTAAAAGTTCTCGTTTGGCAGCGATCAGGGGATCTTCACCCGGGTTGAGATAGCCACCTACGGGGGCCAGTGATGTTCCTTTTATGCTGTATTTTGTCTGCCTGAAGCATAAATAAGCGCCATCCCCCGTAATGACAGCCATATTGACAAAATCAGGGGTGATCAACCAGGGCCAGTTTTTAATGATCTGGCCATCTGGCAACTGAACTTGATGTGACTCAACTTTCAGAAAGGGAGACATATCCAGAGCCAGATCTTTCCCAAGTGTTTTCCAATTTTCCATTACGGCACCTCCTGCCGGGAAGTTATGCTGTTTTGGCCAGTTTAATGTGGGGGAGATGAAATTCATATTCCCTGATCATGGCTTTGACCCATGATTTAAAGGCTTCATTCGTCCTGTAGTGTGAAACACTGATCTCATCCATGGCTTTACCGTAGGATTCAAAGGAAAGACGGAAGGCCAGTAAACTCTCTTCCCAAGTCAGATCTTTTCGGTCTTTAACGGATGTCCGGTTGAAGGCGTCAATGTCAAAATCCAGATCCGGGTTATCTGATTCTAACAGGCGCTGCAAAATGGACAGCGATTCGATTTGCCAGCCAGTCAGATGATCAACCACAGCTTTGGCTGACCACTCACCACATATACCTGCTTTGAGCGCCTGCTGCTGGGTTAATTCCTGACAGACCGAAAGAAAATTTCGGTATTTATCTTGTAATTGCGAAACCAGTTCCTGAGGGGTTGGCGGTGGCATATGATCAGAATGCATTTTTTCCTCCTTTTCCATTTATTGGCGATATCTAAATTTAATTATATCGGTTTAAATGGCTGGCAGGGGCGCAGCGCACACTACGTCCCTGCCTGAAATAACGCCCACCTAACAGGTGAACGTCTATTTCCTCTGATTTATACCAGAGTTTACCCAAAAAGTGCAATAGCCGATTTAAATATCGTTTGCACGTCATTATTATAGAGGAGACCAGGCTTCAATTCAGTCGCAACACGACCTGTATTCATACATCCAGACCGGCCCTATCCAATAGACCTAAGATCAGGGAGAGTTCACCGCGATGGTGAATTTCGTGTTCGAAAACATGCCAGAATACCCAATCCGGGGTGTAATCATGACCCCCTGGGAAGCGGAATGGATGTTCCCAGTTTGCGACATTAAAATCTTTTAGAAGCGCTATTGTGCGTTGATGTTCATCCTGCAGTCTTGATTTGATCTCTGCCAGGGTTTCAAAACGTTTTTCAGCACTTCGATCAAATTTAGGGCCAATGACACCATTATGAAGCCAGTGATCGGCTGTGTTGCTGATATGCAGCATGATCCTACCAGCAGACCAACTGCCTGTGAACGGTATGAACCCAAGGTCCGAATCCGTGAAACTGTCAACCACACTGATCAGGTCCTCTCTGACTCCGGGCCAATGAGCAAGTAAAAAGTCCTTCATCACAGTGCCTCCTTATTTATCCGCTGGTTCAACCTCCAGATCTGCCGGCGTTAATACAATGTCTTGAAAATTATCAAAGACCAGGTCATTAAAAGAAAAGCCTGCGTGCTGCTTTGCAACCTCAAATAAACTGAGATAGTTCATACTGATGCCTTTGGACCAGTCCAGACCTAACATCTGGGCAACACCTTCGATCAAGTCATTATTGGCGGCCTCAATCTCAATAAAATCGCCAAAGGGTAATTCATCCAGGGTTACCGTCACATCCCCGATGCGGAAAACCCGGCGGTATTTTTCATAAACAACCATGACCTGGTAGCCCAGCGCCTCAAAGAGTTTGCGCGCCACCTCAAAATCATCAACGGTGAATTCGATTTCTGTACGGGCCACCACCCCGCCTTCAACCCGGGCATTCGCTTTAAATGTAACCCGTGCCTGATCATCTTTTCGCAAACGCAGCAGCCGGTCGGCCTGTTGAAGGTCATGATCGGGGGTGTCCATGCGCAGATTACGTTCCAGCGTCCGTGGTCGGACCAGCTCCCCCCCGCAGATCCGCAGCCGGTCAGCCAGGGTGGGCAGGTCAGCGATGTAAAATTTGATCTCTCTTTCGGTATAAGCCATCATCAACCTTCTTCCAATTGGTCTTCAGGATTGAAATACTTTTTAATGCGTTTTGATCGCATGCTGATCAATA
>SKPR01000007.1 GCA_007119455.1 Candidatus Brevefilum sp.
ACTCATATTCTGGATAAACAATTCATACAGGGTATAATTTCTCTGGCATCTGACACACCAATCTAAGGAGAACTATGAACATTGAAACCATCCAGTCATACTATCAAGCCCGGGGGCTCCAGTGGCCTGATGCGAAGGATGCCCTGTGGTTCTTCTTATCAGAAGTGGGTGAACTGGCCGAAGCTTACCTGGCACACCACAAAAATGAATTGACAGATGAAGAGATTGCGATGCTGGAAGTCTTCAGCAATGAAGGTTTTCATGCAGATGAGATCGTCTCTCGAGTGGATGGCTGGGTCAGAAACAATGATCGGGTTAAAAAAGAAAATATTGGTAAAGAGGTGGCCGATTGTGAAATGATGCTCTCCGTATTTATGTACAGTCTGACGAAATCAACCCCTGACCAGGCCCTGTTAATAAAGATGGAAGAAAAGCTGGGCGGCGATCTCCAACAACTGGCGTAAATTTAATACGATCGCAAGACGTTTTATGTTTGAAAGACGGGTGATTTTCTATTACACTGTTACCCAGAATAAACCATCAAGAAAGGAGGCACGATTTATGATACATACTATTAGAAAAGACATCAAGCGATGGATAAGCGCGCCTCCTGCTGGCCAATGCTCGTAACCTGATTTTCAAAACGGCACCGCACCACAGGTCTGCGCCTGTGGTTTTTTATTTCCCAAATCAAAACCACAAGAAGATAAAACATCACGAAAACGGTAATCATACTGGATTACGGTAATCATACTGGATTACGGTAATCATACTGATTACGAACAGGTTTTCAATCGACATAAGATTATTTACGACTTAGGATTTAAGAACAGATCATGCATTCAAACAATAATTTCGAACTATACGAACAATTGGAAGACCTTGAAGACATTCCCGGGATTCGAAACGTACCCGACGAACTGTTACGTTTCCCAAACCAGAATAAATCCAGACCCAGGCAGAAAAAACAACAGGATGAAACGATTGAACTGGTTGAACAGGAAAATGATTTAAATTTCAGCTATAACGCATCTAAACACGAGAAGGAATGGTTGATTGGCTCATTAGAAGATTTTTACCGGCAACAATGGTTCGACGATGTAATCCGTCTGATCAAAGGCGGCGGTAAGGAAGCATCCGTGTACCAGTGCCTGGCGAATGATACGATTTCTGACGAATATCTGGCAGCAAAGGTCTACCGACCCCGGAAATTCAGACAGCTCCGGAATGATTCCTTCTACAGAGAAGGGCGGTTGCTTTTGGATGACGAAGGACATGAAATTCACAATGGTGGCGCTTTACACGCCGTCCAGAAAAGGACCACACTGGGTATGCGTTTGCTGCATACATCATGGATTGAGCATGAATTTCAAACGCTATCCATGTTACATCAAGCTGGTGCCGATGTGCCGACGCCTTATGTCAGCGGCAATAACGCCATCTTAATGGGCTATATCGGCTGGGATGACCTGGCAGCACCAACACTAAATACCGTCAACCTTGTAAAACAGGAAGCAAAGCAGGTATTTGACCGTGTGATCCATAACATTGAGCTCATACTTGCCCATCATCGTATCCACGGTGATCTCTCCGCTTATAACATCCTTTATTTTGAGGGTGAGATTTTTCTGATTGATTTTCCGCAGGCGATTGATCCAGACGTCAACCGTAATGCCTATGCCATCTTCCGGCGGGATCTCATTCGCCTGTGTGAGTATTTCCAAAGCCAGAGTGTAAACTGTGACCCGGTTCATCTGGCAAAGGATCTCTGGCAAAAGCACGGCTTTAATATTAAATCACCGATTGATCCCCGTCTGATCAGCCCGGATTACAACGATGAACTGTGAACAACCAGATGGCAGTTATCCCCAAAAAAACCAAGAGACACCCAGCACCGGGTGTCCCTTGATAAATTACTTTGTGTTTTAATTTAGCCGATCATTGTTGGGAACTGATTAAACCTGCCGAATTTGATCACCAACAATTCCAGTTATTCTTCGAGCGTGTTGTCGACTTCGAGTGTAAAAGTTTCGCTCAGATCGTTTACCTGAACGGTGTACTCACCAGCGGGCAGGTCTACGACATCCAGATCCACATTTTCCTCAAAGGGTGTTATGACCTGGGCACACATGACATCACCAGCCGGTTCTCGGGTGAAAATCTCGATCACAAAGGTCTGATCTTCCCGATTGACAACGATCTCATGGATCTCCGGGCAGGCATCTGGGAAGTATCCTACCAGTGAAACACTGACCTGGACTGGAAATGATTCCATGATGAAGATGTCCATGGACTCAACCGTTGCTCGACGGCCCAGGATGAAATCTTCTTGTGAGATTCGAACCCTGATCTCACGATCCTCTTCTATGCTGAAGGTTGCTTCCTGATCTTGAGCAATCACAGTGTAAGTGCCGGGTTCAAGGTCCTCAACATCCAGATCCACGGTCTCTTCAAACGGAACCAGAGCCATTGTGCAGACAACATCCTGCTCTCGCCGGGTAACGATGGACAGGACAAATTCCTGTGCTTCCTGCTCGACGGTAATCTCGTGCAATTTAGTACAGCCATCTGGCAGATTGCCCGAGACAACAGCCTGAACCTGGCCATCATTTCCAACGATGATTTCCACGGATTCTATGAAGGCCTCATGACCATAGACGTAATCATTATCCACTGGCGGCGTTTCCAGCGGGGGTGTGGGTTGGCAGGCTGCCAATACTAATCCACTTATCAAAACAAAAGCTATGACTAAAAACGACTTCTTCATTATACAAATCTCCTTTATATTGTCGTTGATCTTATCTATATAACGTATTATGCTTCATTTTTGTTCCATAAACACCATACTCCCCCAATATAATAACCATATTAGAACAAAGCGCCAATTTAATGAAATATTTTGATGCAGTTATCAGCAGAACCACAAACTTTGTGACAGTGGTTTCAATCGCCCGTGATATGGTGAAAATTCTCTTCAGAATGAGAACCTGTTTTAATTATTTTCTCTTCTGATAATTTTGATTTGATCGTGACGATAAGCTTCATATTTAAAAACCATCGGTAAATTTCATACCAATCGAGTATGGAAGATGTCCATCTTTTTTTATTACAGGTGAGCGATATGGAAATGGCCCGACGTTAAAACAGATTTAATAACGAAACCCTACTCTGATATTCAGATCAGAGGTTTGTTTTGTTCAAAAAACGGGTCTCAATACCCGGCTATTCATGCAAGTAAGTGTAGCGAGCCATGAGCGTATTGTATATGTAATTCTGCCAGAGGTTGGTCATCTCCTGAGTTCTGTAATCGTGGGTAGAGAATGTCTGCCAGATCATCCTCCCATCCAGACACTCGGTGATCAACCCATAAGCATTGTGTTCCCTGGCCTGCGTTCCGCCTAATAACGTGGCATTTGACCCGGGGTTGACCTTTACCAAATCACCAACATCGCCCCACCATAATACATCATAGGGAATTAACATACTGATTGAATTTGGTTCGGATAAAACCGGATGTTCTGGCTCCAGCAGATAGACGAGGTATGCATTCAGGTTGGCGTCCACTTCCCGCCACCAATCTCTGTGAAAGGCGATACCACAACGTTGCATGACCGGTTGGATTCTCCCGAAGGCAATATCGTCGATATACCAGATTTCAATGATAACAGATGTGCCCCGGTCAATTTGATCAGCGAGGACATCGAAGTATTCTCCCGAGATTGATCTGCGAGACTCGGCTGCTATGATGATTAGATCCCACTTCGTAGCGGAATTCATGTTGGTGAGCAAGTGCCCCATTGCATCCCTGACATTGGTTGTGTTCTTTCCTAAACCCAGGGCATCAATCGCATTCTCAATCACCATGGGCTCACCAGACCCCCACATATCGTTATAGACCAGAATGTTGGTATCCTTGAGCCAATCCTCAAACGATTGAATGGGGTCTGGCTCCATTTCGGTTGGCTCAATAATCGCCTCTGTAGGTATTTCCATCGTTGGCTCATCAACCACAACATCCGTATAGGTCGGATAAGGTGTGTACGTGGGTTGAACCGGCGGTTCCGGTGTGGACGTTGGTGGTTCAGCCTGAGCCAGACGCGTCTGATCGAGCACCAGGCTGGTTTGCTGGATCGCCAGGGCCACCCGGGTGCTTTCCAAACCCGAATCACCGCGCTGGAACAGGATATCACAAGAGGTCATTATCAGGATTAATATCATGCTGACCACAACAAGATAGTATTTTTTTGACATGACAACCTCCAAATGGTTTGCCAAAGAACTTTCAAATTATTTATAATGATAATTTAACATAATTTTAATAAATTATCAAGAAAACCTAAGTTATTGATATTTGAATAAATTCACCGCAGAAAAGCATGAACAAGGATTGGGCAATATCCTGATCTTAACTGGCTGATGAAGCCCAGCACATCAAAGGGGATTATTAAACAATGGTAAAATACCAAAACAATCATCTAATTGACCGGGAGAGAAAAATGGAGAAGAGAAAATATTCTTATGCCCAACTTGGCATGCTATTTGGTGTTGTCATCGGTGGAGGAATTGCTGTAATATTGTTTGCCATCACTGCTAATGCCGTTTACTTTACAATTGCTGGTGCTGGTCTGGCGATTGGCCTGATACTGGGTGCTGGTTACGATCAATATGTGGAGAAAAAAGGAAATCAGGATTAAGAAAAAGGCGATTCCATGATTGATCAAATTAATAGAAAAAGAATCTATCTTTATCTTGCCTTTACATTTGGGATATCCTGGGCAACCGGGCTGGTCATTTTCCTGACTGGCGGACTTGCTGACAGCCCGGCTTTCGAGGTTGCAGGGCTCCAATTGAACCTGGCTCTGGTTCTGATGGCAACGGCCTATATGTTCGGGCCTGCCATCGGCAATGTACTGACCCGTTGGGTAACTAAAGAAGGCAAAACAGAGCTGATGTTGCGCGCCAATCTACGCCAGGGCCGTTGGGTCTTTTATCTGGCGGCCTGGGTGCTGCCGGCTGTGTTAACGATCCTGGGAATGGTTATCTATTTTATTATTTTCCCCCGTTATTTTGATTCAGACCTGACTTTTCTCCGCCAGCAACTGGTTGATGTTGGTATGGCGGATGTTAATCCCTGGACGATAGCTGTCATTCAAACTGTGCAAGCGATTCTGGTGGCCCCCCTGCTCAATGCTATCCCCACATTTGGAGAGGAATTTGGCTGGCGTGGTTATTTGCAGCCAAAATTAATGCCCCTCGGCGGTCGCAAGGCGATCCTGTATTCAGGCATCATCTGGGGTGTCTGGCATTGGCCCGTTATCCTGATGGGCTATAACTACGGGTTTGATTATTTCGGTGCACCTGCCCTGGGGCCGCTGGCCATGGTCTGGTTCACCCTGGTCGTCAGCGTACTCTTTGGCTGGGTAACCATTAAAACAGACAGTGTCTGGCCGGCTGTGATTGGCCACGGCGCCCTGAATGGGATTGCAGCCCTCAGTCTGATCTTCATTCAGGGCAACCCTGATACGCTTCTGGGTCCTACGCCGGTCGGATTAATCGGCGGGATTGGTTTCACCCTGCTTGCCCTGTTCATCTTTTTCAAACCAGGGGCTTTCGAACCAAAGGCTAGCCCAGAGAACCAGGAAGAATTTGACGCTGAACCAGACGAACTGGGCGTTAATTAATAAACATCCAATACTATGTCCTGTGGTTCAGTTACTTGCAAGGATTGAACACGTGTAATCGATTAAGATTAAATTTTGAGTATATAGGCATAAAATCTAGGCATTTTTAAGAACACTCGGCTCCAGTGCACAAATTGCCATTTAAGTGAACTGGAGCCCGTGACAATACTACCTATTTGGTCTATTTTGTAATAAAATTAAAAAACTGCTCAGGCCGTTCTGCTGCTGAAGGCAGGGGGCACATATTCCCTTGTATCCTGAGTAGTAAGAAATTTTTTGAATAGGCCAGGTTTTTTAAACTGATTTATTCATCAAATAAATATTCAATACGTACGGAGAAAACATGTCAGAAGAAACACTTCAAAAAATTGACCACAATGCCCTCAAAGCAAACCAGCTAACCATCATCACCCTCAATCTGATTGCATTTATTTTTAATTCTTGGGTTTTATCTGGTATCGTTGCGCTGGTTCTTCTGATTGGTGTCCTGCGTAAAGCACCGGGTTTTGACTTTATTTACTTCGGCGTGTTGAAACCAGCCGGTTGGGTCAAACCTGATATCCTCAATGACCATCCTGAGCCGCACCGTTTTGCCCAATTGCTAGGTGGGCTCTTCACAGGGGCCGGCACCCTCAGCCTGGCCCTCGGTGCCCCATACCTGGGTTGGGGTTTGATCTGGGTCGTCATCATCCTGGCTGGGTTAAACGTCTTTGGGGGATTCTGCATGGGATGTGCGGTTTATTACTGGATGAGTCAGTTTAATGTACCCGGCTTTTCGAAATCCCCGCCTGCAGGCAGCCAACCCGGAAAACGGCCTAATGAGCAATAGTTTTATCCTGGATACAATCATACGGTTTGGTCTGGCCCTGGTAATCATCCTGGGTGGCCTCCTGGTATATTGGGCTTTCAATAAACTAATTTTGCAGAAAACAAGGGATAAGAGTGAAGACCTCCCTTTTGAACTTTCAGGTAACCCCGTTATCCTGTATTTCACCACCCCGAATTGTATGCCATGCAAGACAGTCCAACGACCTGCATTACAGAAGGTCCGTGACAAGCTGGCTGACCGGATCGAAATAGTTGAAGTTGACGCCACACAGAAACCTTCACTGGCCAGACAATGGTCGGTGTTGTCCGTACCAACCACTTTCATCATTGACACGAATGGAAAAACCCGTTTCGTCAATCATGGCGTTGCCCGGGCTGACAAATTAATCGCTCAAATCCAACAGGTTGTCTGAATCTAAATCAATCAAACGCTAACAAACTAATCAAGTGCTTCTATTAAGATTCCCACCCCGATTTTCCAATCAACGGAACAAAAACGACAGAAATGGTCTTTCGTTGTTTGTAATCATCCCCCACACGATCCCATACTTCTAATTGCTGGGAAAACCGGGTACCTACTGGGATGACCAGTCGCCCATTCTCAGCCAGTTGCTCTAAGAGCGGCTCAGGGACGTCAGGGGCAGCAGCAGCAACAATAATCCGGTCGAAGGGGGCTGCTGCCAGATAGCCCTGAGTCCCATCACCCACATGGACATGAATATGAGCATACCCTAATGATTCCAAACGTTCGCTGGCCGACACGGCCAATTCTGGGTGTCTCTCAATTGAATGGACTTCTTCAGCAAGTTCACCGAGGATGGCCGCCTGGTAACCAGAACCAGTCCCCACATCCAAAACCCGGTGGTCCGGGTGGACATCCAGCAATTCAGTCATCAAGGCCACGATATATGGCTGAGAAATGGTCTGGCCGCTGCCAATCCGCACCGGGCTGTCCAGATAGGCTTGTGCGCGGGCTTCTTCGGGCAAGAAAACATGCCTGGGCACCTTTCGCATGGCCTCCAGCACCTTTTCATCTGAGACACCTTTACCGGCAATTTGCTGGTTGACCATTCTTTCGCGCTCAGCCTGATAGGATTCCATCCTGATTTACCTCCATTAATCGATTAGCAATTTGACGATCCACTTTACCCATGGGGTAGTCCACCAATTCATCCATTTTAACCCAGGCAATCTCCTGGTGATCCATGGGCTCTGGCCTGTCCTCATCCGGTAATGAACATAAAAATGCATGAAGTGTGATCTTAAAATGCGTATATGCGTGGTGGTATTCTCCAAAGGGTTTATGGATATTAATGTCAACATTTAATTCTTCCCGGATCTCACGTGCCAGGCAGTATTCCAGGTCTGGATCGCGATCTTCTAATGTGCCCCCGGGGAACTCCCACATGCCACCCAAAAGCCCGCTATCCGGGCGCTGGGCGATCAAGACCTGGCCATCTTTCCGAATGACAGCCGCCGTTACTGTAAGGTGCGGTGTTTGTTTTTTAGGCAGTTTGACTGGCCGCTCCGCCTGGACCCCACGTTGATAAGCCAGGCAGTGATTTGAAACAGGGCAATTGGGACAATCAGGATTTTTCGGTGTACAGATCATTGCCCCCAGGTCCATCAAGGCCTGATTATATTCTCCGGTCTGCCCTGCAGGGAGATGCGTCTTCGCCAATGCCCACAACTGCTTTTGCCCTGTTGTGCTGCGAGCTGGCTCCCGGACATCAAATAATCGGGACAAAACCCGGCGGATATTGCCATCAACTGCCGGTACATTTTCACCAAAAGCAATTGAAGCGATCGCCCCGGCGGTATATGGCCCAATACCAGGTAGTCTTTGCAGTTCAGCGGCCGTTTCAGGCAACTGCCCAAGATAATCTGTCAGCACGATTTTTGCAGCTTTGTGAAGATTACGGGCACGGGTGTAATAACCCAAACCCTCCCAGGCAGACAGTACGTGCTGACGTTCAGCCTCAGCCAGGAATTGGATATCTGGAAACAGTTTCATCCAGGCTTGAAAATACGGGATTACCGTGTCGACCTGGGTTTGTTGGAGCATGATTTCAGAAACCCAGGTTCGATAGGGTGACTGATGCAAACGCCAGGGTAATTCCCTGGCGTGATGAGCATACCAATTCAGCAGAGGTTCAACAAAGGTCATTAGAACTGGAAACCTCCCTCAAGGGGAGCCAGTTTGATCTCATAGTTTTTTACATAACTCTGCAGACGTTGATTTAATTTTTCCCATTCTTCAGATGTGATAATAAGCTGGGCTTTATCAAGGCCAGAGACGACTGCCCCTACCAGGATCTGCGGATGATCCCCATAGATCGTCACCCAGGCGTCACTCAGAGCCATTCCCATTTTTTGCACACCGGGCATAAACCGCCGGACAACAAATTCGAAATACTCCTGTTCCTGCCCTTCTTTGATATCCCAGGACATGATCACTTTTACATTCATACAATAAGCCTCCCAGGGCCTCACGTCACATAAAAATTACAGGCATAAATCCAAAACCATCACCCGGGTCTCCTCGGGGAGCACATTCACACTCGACAACTTGATCGATTCTTCGGTTTCGATTGTCGTTAAACCCATTTCTTTGAGAAATTTGGATAGCGGATCGAGTTTCAATAATGATTCACTCATCCCATAATGCATCGGGATCACGATGCTCGGCTCAAGCAGGCTGATCACCTCCGCTGCTTTAGCCGCATTCAGACTTGTCTTTCCGCCAATGGGGACCAGAGCCACATTGACTTCACCCAATCCCTCCACTTCAGTCTGGTTGGGGACGCTGTTGAGTTCACCGAGGTGGACAACCTTCAGCCCATCATAATCAATCACATAGATCGTATTACGGATGTCATCCGGTGACCTCTTCCTTTTGCTGCCATTGATATGGACACCGGTAATAAATACACCACCAATTTCGTATTCACCAGGGCCAGTGATCTCGAATGCTTTTCCACGGATCGCCCTGGTGTAATTATGTGCGGGTGAATCGCAACTGATCGTCACCACCTCAGCTCTGAGTTTCCCGGGATCCATCCCCACCACCTCGGGGTCGTAAGGGTCGGTGACAACGGCTGCCATACCGCGTTCGTTTATGCGAAAACAAGAATGTCCGTGCCAGGTAATTTCCATAAAACCTCCATCATGATATATAGAATTATACAACCTCCTGCGAAAAACCTGAAAGATGGTTGAGGTTATAACCGAGATTCGAACCTTTAAAGCAAAGCCTGATCGGAAGATGTCCTATTGGATCCATCAGTGTCTGACGTCCTGGGCAATACGCATCAGCGATTTTTATTGGATGATATCCAAACGACCCATGAAATCGTAGAGAAATCCAATTTCGAAGATTAATCCTAAAACCCTTCAAGGTGACGAAAATCCGCAACACCACTGGCAAGGGCAGAAATCCGCTGGATCAATCCCAAACGGTTTTTCCGTAGCTCTTCATCTTCAGCCATGACCAGCACTTCGTCAAAAAATTGGTTGACAATCGGCACCATCGGCAGGAAGGCATTCAACATGGCATCCACAGTGTGTGAACCAGCCATGTTTTCTTCTGCCTTTACCAGCGCCAGATACAGTTGCTTTTCAGACTCTTCCTGAAATTTATCCTTATCCACAGGGAATGCGGAATCCAGGTCGCGTGTAATCCGAACACAACGGCTGAAGGCTGGCAATATCTGATCCCAATCCTCACGTTCGACCCAGGCTGTAAGTGCCTGAACCCCGGTCAGGGCAGCAAAGGGATCATGTCCCTTCTCAGCTAAAACAGCCTCAACAACATCATGTCGATAATCCATATCCAGAAACATCACGCGTAACCGCCCCTGGATGAAGTCAAAACAGGCGTCCAGATCCGCCTTAGAGATATCCACAATCAATCCCTGGCCGGCAGTTTCCAAACCCCAGCGCATATCAAAGTGCTGTTGCCAGGCAATCAGATTCTGGCAGATTCCCAGCGCTGCTCGCCGTTGGGCGAAAGGATCTTTGGTGCCTGAGGGAGGCAACCCGACGGCAAATAACCCGGCTAAGGTGTCCAGGCGATCGGCCAGACCAACGACAAGGCCGGGTTTGGTTTCCGGCTGCTGATCGTCCGCATGTCGGGGTAAATAATGTTCAAAGATCGCATCTGCCACCTCTTGCGGTTCACCGCTGTGAAGGGCATAATAGCGGCCCATGATCCCCTGGAGTGAGGTCATTTCAACGACCATATTGGTGGCCAGGTCAGCTTTACAGAGTTTTGCAGCCCGGGCAGTTGTTGCCATTTCTTCAGCTATCAAACCGAGCTTAACCCCAATTGATTCCGCCAATCTCTCAATGCGGCGGGTCTTATCCAGGAAAGAACCAAGCTCAACCTGGAAGGTGAGGGTTACCAACGCATCTACAAAGTCTGCCAGGTTACGCTGGAGGTCCTTTTTGACAAAAAAGGCGGCATCGTCAAATCGGGCCAGGATGACCTGTTCATTCCCATCCCTGATGATATCCAGATGTTCATCGCCACCATTCCGAAAGGCGATGAAATAGGGCAGCAGCTTTCCCTCGCTGTCTTCGATCACAAAATAGCGCTGGTGCTTCTTCATGACGGAGACAAGCACCTCAGGGGGAAGAACGTCAAGATAGACCGGGTCAAATTCACCCCGGAAGGCCGTCGGGCATTCAACCATATGAGTCACCTCATCCAACAGAGATGGGTCTTCATCCAGTTGACCGCCCACTTCCCCAGCCAGAGCCCTGCTCTGATCAAGGATATTTTCTTTACGCACATTCGGATCGAGAATAACGCCCTGATCTGCTAACCGCTCAAAATATGAACCTGGTGTGGTTACGGAGAATGTCTCTGGTGAAGAAAATCGCAGGCCCCGTGTCTCACGACCACTGGTGTAACCAGCAAAATTAAAGGGGACCACATTTTCATCCAGCAAAGCCAACAACCAGCGGATGGGCCGTGAAAAAGCCACCCCGCTCTCATTCCACCGCATTGACTTCCTGAAACGAATATCGCCGATCAAACCGGGCAGGGCTTCTCCCAGCACCTTCAAAGCAGGTTTTCCTGGTGTTTCCACCTTGGCCACAACATAATCACCGCCATCCAGCGAAACCACCTGCAGATCGACTACATCAATGCCTTTGCTGCGCGCAAATCCCTCAGCCGCCCGGGTGGGCTGACCCGACTCATCAAAAGCCCGCTCAGCCGGCGGCCCTTTGATTTCCTCTGAAAGGTCAGGCTGACGTGTTGCCAGATCTTCAATCATTACCACCAACCGGCGCATGGTGCCGTAGATGTGAATTTCTCCATAAGAGAGCCTGATATCAGCCAGCAATTCTGGCAAACGGGCTTCCAACTGGGCGATCGCCGCAGCAAGTTCTGAAGGCGGCAGCTCTTCTGTGCCAATTTCCAGCAGAAATGGCACTTTATCAGTTGTGATTGTGGATTTTACTTTCTCCTTTTCAACCACTGCCGGTGCGACTGTGGTATCCAACCAGGGAAATTCAGCCTGTTGACGCTGATCTACGTAGGCTTCTGCGACACGACGCGCCAGTTCCCGGGTTCTGGCAAAAAGGGCCTGACGTTCGGTCACACCCACTGCACCCCGAGTGTCCAGAATATTAAAGGTATGTGATGTTTTTAATACATAATCGTGGGCAGGTAAGACCAATCCTGCATCCAGGGCCTTTTCTGCTTCCATTTCATACATTTCGTACATTTTCCGCATACGTTCCACATCTGCGATGTCGAAATAATACGCACTGTGTTCACGTTCACCCATCAGGTTAACATCCCCATAAGTTCTTTCCGGGCTCCATTGAATATCTTTAAAGTGCCTGACACCCTGTAAGCTCATGGCAATCCGCTCAAGCCCATATGTGAGTTCAACCGAAACCGGGTCCAGATCCAGGCCGCCGCATTGCTGGAAGTAAGTAAACTGGGTGATCTCCTGACCATCCAACCAGACCTCCCAACCCAAGCCCCAGGCGCCAATGGCAGGTTGCTGCCAGTTGTCTTCCACAAAGCGAATGTCATGCCTTGAGGGGTCAATGCCGATTGCCTCCAGTGAGTCCAGGTAAATCTCCTGGGGATTTCCTGGGTCAGGCTTCAGGATGACTTGAAACTGATAAAACTGTTGCAAGCGATTCGGGTTATCGCCATAACGACCATCATCAGGCCGAATAGAAGGCTCTACATAAGCAACGTGCCAGGGTTCCGGCCCTAACACACGCAAAAATGTCGCCGGGTTCATCGTCCCTGCGCCTACCTGGGAATAATAGGGCTGCCAGATCAGACAGTCCCTATCAGCCCAAAATTTCTGCAATTTCATGATAATCGATTGAAAATCTCGCCCATTTTCCATAAAACCATTTTCTCCAGATTGTCTTTAATTTCTAGATTTGAAAGATGATAACAGCCGGTGTTCAGGATAATTTTGCCTGTTTACAGCCGTTACATTATACCACCCCCACCTGCCCGATATCTGGTTGTGATCTCAGCACCATCGCAAATTCAATCGTTTTGATAATGCCAATTGTGTACGCACCAAAAACCACCTCATCTTGCCCCCACCAACAGACGGTGCGGGTTCCGCTTTGCTCCAGCAGCTATGCGCCACCTTCTCCTCGAGGCGAAGGCTTTCAATTCTTCTGGTTGACCAAGATTTACGATGCAAAGGGAAACTAGATGTTAAAGTCTTTGGATATCACCTATTTTTCGATTGCCCTGGTTGTGAAATCAGTCCCGGGGTTCTTCGTTTTGATTTCCAGCGACCTGCCTCAAAAAGTCCGGTGTGTTCAGCTTCCGTTCAAGGATATAGGTCAGATATCTTTCAACCAGGTCTGCCATCCCGGATTCAATCGCTTTCGGGATGCTGACTGTACTGATGGTCTGCCATTTTGACCGCTGGAAGTGTCGCCAATAGCGCAGGACCTCCTTATCAAGCGACCAGGCCTCAGACCTTTTGGCCTGGCATTTGGGACATACCACGCCACCCCCCAGTGGAGAAAAGGCCTGGTTCTCATGTTTTATTGGTCGATCACAATCAATACAGGTAAAAAGCTGCGGACGAAAACCCAGAAGATCCAAAAGCCGTATTTCGTAATAATGAATAACCGTTTCGGGGTTTGGGTGGTGTGCGAGACGTTTAAGGGAGCCTGCCAGAAGCCGGAACAAACCCACATTCTGACCTTCTTCATAGGTAAAACGGTCCAGCAATTCCACTAAATAAGATGCAAATGCCACCTGCTGCAGATCTTCCCTTAAGCCCATGAATGGATCAATGGTCTCAGCCTGGGTAATGATATCCAGATTGCGACCCTTTGCCAGGAAAAGGTTGACATGAGTGAATGGTTCCAGATGCCCGGCCTTCCTGGAGCGAATCTTACGTATCCCGCGTGCTAATGCAGAAATTTTTCCTTTTTCAAGTGTAAACAAAGTCAGGATTCGGTCTGCTTCGCCATACTCAATATGTCCCAGGACAATGGCCTCGGCCCGGTAAGTTCGGCTCTCTTTGGTTGGCATCTCAGTTCAGGTAAATTCCTAATATTAAAAACCAGGCGATTGATATTCGCCTGGCTAAAAATACAAAAGTTCTATCAGTCCCGGGAGGCTTCCAGATCTGCCTCACCGAAAACATTGGGGAGAAGATCCGCAACGGTAAATGTTTCAATCAGATGGCCGTGATTATCAGCAATCAGCACAATGGTATCCATACCGAATTCAGCCATCACCTGCCGGCATGAACCACAGGGGGTTCCACCATTCTTTGTGACCACGGCAATGGCTTGAAACGCCCGCTGGCCTTCAGAGACGGCCTTGAAGACCGCCACCCGTTCAGCGCAGATAGTCAACGGATAAACGGCATTTTCGATGTTAACACCTTCAAAAATATCGCCCGTTTCAGTCAGTAATGCTGCGCCAACCGAGTATTCTGAATAGGGTGCGTATGCTCCTTGCCAGGCCGACACCGCCTTTTGGATCAGTTCTTCGCGCATTTCATTCGTCAACATGTTCAAGGTCCTCCTGATTGGTTAATGTTTCGTCTCTTTTTGCCCGGACTTTGGTGATCCGACGTCCTACAACCTGATCAACCGTCAGCGTCACGCCATCGGCTTCAACCCGTTCACCGCCGGTGGGCATATCACCGATCTCACCATAGATGAAACCACCAATGGTATCCGCATTTTCAGTATCAATGTGGGTATCCATCACATCATTAAAAACATCCAGATCAACGCGCCCCTGGAAAATAAATTCATCTTTATCAACTTGAGAGAAGGGCAATTCCTCGGCTTCATCGTATTCATCCCTGATTTCACCGATGATCTCCTCAACGATATCCTCGAGTGTGACCACACCAGCAACACCACCATATTCGTCCACCACGATTGCCATGTGCATACTGCGCCTTTGCATTTCTGCCAGCAATTCATCAACCTTTTTTGCCTCTGGCACAAAATAAGCCAACCGCAGCAATTCCCGGTGATTGCTGATGGGCTCTGAATCCTGTTGAAGACCAAGCAGATCTTTTGCATACAGGAGACCCACGACATTATCAACAGTTTCTTCATAAACCGGTGCTCGTGAATGCCCCGCTCTTACGAATGTATCCCGGGCTTCTCCCAGGGTCGTGTCAATATCCAGGGCCAGCACATCAATCCTGGGGACCATGATCTCTTTGGCCAGGGTGTCACCAAACTGGAAGATGGAATAAATCATCTCACGTTCGCCCTTTTCGAGAGAACCTTCAGGCTGTCCGACTTCAACCCAGTTCTTCAGATCCTCTTCTGTCATGGAAGCCAGGGTCATCTTGCGGGCGTTGGGTCCCATAATGGACAGTAACAGGATGGAAAGGGGTGAAAATAAGTGATCCAAAACCACCGCATAATGACGCATTCGGATGGCTAATTCTTCAGGCTTATGTAACACGAGGGATTCCAAACCAAATTCGATCAGGTTGAGAACGATCAGCACGGCGAGGAGATAAAGAAAAACAAGTCCAACTCCGATATCTGGCATTAAATGGATAAACAACAGGACAATCATACCAGCCAGCATGACATGGGTGAACATCAAAGCCACCCGCAGGCTGGTGTGCAGGCGCGGGGTTTCAATAATACTCACGACCTGGTCAACATCTGTCTTGCGGTTTTCACGCAGGTTCAATAATTGCGGCAGGCGGACATGCATATAACTTGCCTGGACGATAGTCACCAGGATATCCAGTAAAAACAGGATCCCGCTGATTAATCCAATAATCGTTATTTCAGTCACTTTTCTCCAATTTGCATTTCTCTTTGGCTGGCACACCGATCACGAGTGTGTCAGGCGGTACATCATGCGTGACCACAGCACCAGCTCCGGTAATGCTGCGGTCTCCAATTTTGACCGGTGCCACCAACATGGTATCACTGCCCAGAAAGACCTCGTCACCGATCTCGGTGGGGTGTTTTTTCTCACCATCATAATTACACGTGATTGTCCCAGCACCGATATTGACATCTCTGCCTATTGTGGCGTTGCCAATATACGAGAAATGTCCCATCTTTGTACCAACACCCAGGTAAGAATCCTTGACTTCTGCAAAATTCCCAAGGTGAACACCCTGATCCAAAATTGCACCTTTACGAAGATGACAAAACGGTCCCATGGTCACATCATCTGCCACCTGAGCACTTTCGAGGACAGATGATATCAATTCTACCCGGTTGCCAATCTGTGAATCAATCACCGTGGTGTCCGGGCCGATTTGCCCATCTTCGCCAATCACCGTCTTCCCACGCAGGTGTGTGTTGGGGTGGATGACCGTATCCCGTCCGATAACCACGTCTGATTCGATGTAAGTGGTGTCAGGGTCAACGATGGTTACACCTTCCAACATCCAGTTCTGGTTGATGCGCCACCGCATCACCTTTTCAGCCATGGCCAGATGGACCCGGTTGTTGGGTCCAATGGCATCATCCGGATCATCCAGAACCAGTGAGGCCACTTTGAATCCTTCAGCAGCTGCCAGCTCAACCACATCCGTCAAATAATATTCACCCTTAGGCGAGAGGGGAATTCGTTCCAGAGCTGACCAGAGCCAGGCAGCCTCAAAACAATAAGCGCTGACATTGTATTCGCAGATTGCCAGCTGTTCAGGCGTCGCCACGACCTGTTCCACGATTGCGGTCACATGTCCTGCTTCATCCCGGACAACCCGGCCAAAACCCCGGGCTTCTTCACCGATAAAACTCATCATCGTTACAGGGCTTTTACCCGAACGGTGCAAGGCAATTAAATCCACCAGGGAGGTTTTCTTTAGAAGCGGCATATCTGCAAAGGTGACCAGGATCTGGTCCGCCTTCCCTTCCAGGATAGGACGGGCAGCAGCAACAGCATGCCCGGTGCCAAGCTGTTCATGCTGAAGGGCATACGCAGCCTGATCCCCAATCGCTGCTTTCACCGCATCAGCCCGAAATCCGACGACCAGAACAGGGGGGCTGTCGACCAATCCTCTAACAGCCTGCATGGCATGCCATACCATGGGTTTACCTGCCAATTTATGGAGAACTTTTGGCATCTTGGAACGCATACGGGTTCCCTCTCCCGCAGCCAGTATGATTGATGCAATCGTCATAATATCTCAGCTTTCATTGTTTTTATTTCCCCCAACGCGGTGTTTGATCCTGTATAAAATTAAATAGAAATCCACGAGCATAGTGTTGAGCGAGACCATGAACCATACTCGCGGGACTTCTATCAGGGTTTACTTCTTCTTGCGTAATCAAAATTTTTTATATAAGTGGCCGGGGCACCAGGATTCGAACCTGGATCAACGGATTCAAAGTCCGCTGTGCTGCCGTTGCACCATGCCCCAGAAAGTCAGGAATGATTCTAACACATTTATTGTGTTTAACCAAAAATTTGATGAACTAGATCTTATCATCAAATAACAACCGATCAAAATCATCAAATTTTTGGGCTTCCAAGTTTCACTAATCTTCTTATTCTAAAAATACCATCCCTGCAGCACGCTTAGTTCGAAAATGGGACTCATTCTCGACGTAATCGGATCATAAAGGCAACACCAATAAAACCGATAATCGTCCCGAACATCGATAATGTGTAGGACAGGAAATTCAAGACGATCGTTGAATTAATGACTTGAAAGATCATCAAAAATGGGATAACCATGCCTGTAAATGTCATTACAAATCCCAATAATAAGATCTTCCAGGGTTTCCAGTTTGCAATCATCGGTATAACCAGCAGGCCGCCAGCTGCTCAGAGTCTGTTTCAAAGAACGGGGGGACTTCCTCTTCGCAGAGGCCTTCGATCATATACGGGCAGCGGGGGTGGAACCGGCAGCCACTGGGTGGTTTGACAAGACTTGGTGGTTCTCCCGGGGGGACATCACGAAAACGAGTGGCGTTATCTGCATCCGGATCTGATGTTGCTTCCATCAAGGCCTGTGAGTAAGGATGTTTTGGATTATGAACGATATTATCAATTAAGGTCTTTTCAATCACCTGGCCAGCATACATCACAAAGACTCGCTCAGAGAAATAGCGCACCGTTGAAAGGTCATGGGTGATATAAATTACGGCCAATTTATGCCGCTCTTGCAATGCCTGCATCAAGCGCAAGATTTCAACGCGGACTGAAGCATCCAACATCGAAACCGGCTCATCAGCAACGATTAATTTTGGTTCCAGCATCATGGCACGGGCCAAAACAATACGCTGCTGCTGTCCACCGCTGAGCATATGGGGATATTTCTCAAGAAAGTCACCAGGCGGGCTCATTTTCACCTCTTCCAAGGCGTTAAAGATTCTTTCCCGGCGTTCTTTCTTACTGTTTATCCCGTTAATAATCATCGGCTCTTCGAGGATACGCTGGATGGTCATAAAAGGTGCCAGGGCACCGTAAGGATCTTGCTGAACATAACCCACCTTTGAGCGGTATTCCCGCATCCGGTCCCCTTTTAACTCGCTCAGGCGCTGCCCTTCAAAGTAGATTTCACCTTCAGTAGGTGGATATAAGGCCAGAATGCTCTTCATTAAGGTTGTCTTGCCACAACC
>SKPR01000186.1 GCA_007119455.1 Candidatus Brevefilum sp.
GAGCACCAGCGGTGTTAAAGTCTTCGTTCATTGCCTCGAGGAAACCTTGCCGGGTTGTTTGGGCTTGCTCATCCAGCTTCTCAAGCATTGCCTGAGGAGCGCCTTCAGCGCCCGGTAAGGCAGATCGTTTGGCTGACAGAATGCGTTCAAGTGCCCGCTGGTTTGCTTCGATCACATCACTATTAAATGTCAGGGGGCTGCGATAATGTGAACTGAGCACGATCAGCCGCATCACATCACCGGGGTGGTCCTGAATGAATTCGTTGATCGGGACCAGATTTCCGGTGGATTTAGACATTTTCTCGCCCTTGAGCTGGAGCATGCCGTTGTGCATCCAATAACGCACAAAAGGTTTCCCGGTGATGGCCTCGGTCTGCGCAATTTCATTTTCATGATGGGGAAAGATCAAATCACTCCCCCCACCGTGGATATCAATCTGCTCACCAAGGTGGTCAAGATTCATGGCCGAGCATTCGATATGCCAGCCTGGACGGCCTGGTCCCCAGGGGCTATCCCAGGCTGGTTCGCCGGGTTTGGCCGCTTTCCATACAGCAAAATCCATGGGATTCTCTTTACGTTCATCAACCCTAATCCGGCTGCCAGCGTTCATCTCTTCCAGTTTACGACCTGAAAGTTTGCCATAATCTTTAGCGGTTTCGACCCTGAAATAAACATCGCCATCCACTTCATAAGCGGACTCCTGTTCGATGAGACGGGCCACCATTTCGATGATAGCTTCAATCTCATCCGTTGCTCTGGGATGCTCTGTCGCAGGAAGGATATTCAGATCTTTGAGATCTTGTTTGAATTCCTCGATGTATTTTTCTGCCAGTTCGATGGGTTCGATGCCCAATCGTTGTGCGCGGTCGATAATTTTGTCGTCCACGTCGGTGAAGTTCATGACATAGTCCACATCATAACCCCGGAACATCAAGTAGCGACGGACGACATCAAATACCAGGGCGGACATGGCATGTCCCACGTGGGAACTGTCATAAACTGTGGGACCGCAAACATACATCCTGACTTTTCCTTCGTGAATGGTCTCAAAATCTGATTTGCTGCGTGTCAGGGTGTTATAAACTCGTAAAGACATGGTACCGTTTCTCCAATATGAATTAAGTCTGGATAAAAAAATGAAAGATGTTAGTCGGGTTTGGCAAAGATCATTCGACCGGCTGCAGTTTGAAGCACTTTAGTGACGGAAATCGATATGGTTTTCCCGATAAACTTATGGCCATCCTCGACGACCACCATTGTACCATCCTCCATATAACCGACACCCTGGCCATATTCTTTGCCTTCCTGGATAATTTTCATTTCAAGCGTTTCACCCGGGAGTAGAATGGCTTTGACAGCATTAGCCAGTTCGTTGATGTTCAACACAGAGACGCCCTGCAATTCGGCCACACGATTGAGATTGTAATCGTTGGTCAGAATGGGACAGCTTAGCTGCCTGGCAAGTACGACCAGGCGATCGTCAACTTCTTTGACTCCTTCTACATCAATATCAGTGATCGTAACAGGGATTTTGGGGTCTTTTTGTAACTCCGAAAGCACTTCCATCCCACGGCGGCCACGCTGTCTGCGCAGGTTGTCGGCCGAATCGCTCACGTATTGCAGTTCATTGAGCACAAATCGTGGTATCAGCAACCTGCCCGGAACAAAACCTGTGCGGGCAATGTCGGAAATCCGACCGTCAATGATGGCGCTTGTGTCCACAAGTATTCGGCGTGAGTCCTGCAATCCGCTGGATTCTCCGCTATCGGTGGAACCAGAGCCGCTTTTTGAAATGGTCTGAAAAACATTACGAAGGTCTTTTTGCCGAGAGACAAATAAAACAATCCCCAGGTAGCCAAAAAGCATTACACCAATGAAGGGTAAGATGCTGCCTAATGGGTCAGGCAGGAGGGATAGGGGGTATGAAAGAAGTGCAGCCAGAATCAGGCCGACAATCAATCCGATTAAACCAAAAACAAGCGCCTGGGCGGATACGTTGCTTAAGCGCTTTCTAATGCTATTAATCGGTTTGATGGATAACCATGGAGCGATGAGAAAACCGATAAAACCGATGACGATTGATGAGATGATCTGATAAATAATGATCGCCTCTGGACTGGCTGGCCAGATTTCCTGGATAAGCAGACCCAGTGGCTCCCCCAGAAAAACGCCCATGATACCAAAGATGATAAGTCCAATAATACGCGCGATAAGTTCTGCGGACATATATAATAACTCCTTTTAAGGTGCAAAAAAGTAGAAATAAGACCTATTAGAATCATAGCATGCTGACATTAAATAGTCAATTTTTTTATCCCTATTATTGATTAAAGACTAAGAATTTTTATTCAAGATATGAGAACTGTATGGATTAAAAAATGACACCCGTTTTACCTTTTGGAGATAATAAATAAAAAACCCAGGCATTGCAAAATGCCTGGGTGAAAAAAGCAAATGGGTTGTGGTTGGTATGGTGGTTGATCAGGCCGGGGGTGCGATGTTGGCGGGAGGTTTATTTTCTTTGATTTGCAGTCCTGGGTGGACCGGCGTTCCCGCTTCGGGGTTAAGCAGGAGGCTTAATTGAGCCAGGGCGTGATTGTCGTAGGCGCGATGGCCACAGAGATCGCAAATCCAGGCAGGAAAGTTGGGGACAGTAATCAGGTCATTCCCAAGCCATGTCATTAAAGTTGCAGATTTTAAGGTTTTTCGTCCCCCCTGGCATTTTAAGCAAGATTGAGTGTTTTGATGATTGGGCATCCGTATCCTTTTAATGCGCCTTCTGGATCAACGGCAACTTTGTATCGGTGATCATAATTTGTGTTGATATGATTATATAATTAAATTGTGGCGTTGTCATTATTAATTTCAGAACTGTTATGATTTACTCATTTTTATCTGGTTTGGATTTTATTGAACAGCCTGAACTATACTCTGGCTGCGTAACAGGGTTATTTCTGTCAGGGGCCAGTAAACCAGCAAAGCCCGGCCGACGATGTCGTCCCTGGGAATAAACCCCCATAAGTGAGAATCACTGGAATTATTGCGGTTATCACCTAAAACAAAGTACTGGTCAGGTGGAACTTCCCAGACTCCTGAATATCGAGGAGGTTCTGAGAGATATGGTTCATAAATTGGTTGGTTGTTGACGTAAACGGCACCGTCTTCTACTCGAATTTCATCGCCTGGAAGGCCGATGACGCGTTTTATGTAATCCAAATCGGATGCACCGGGTGCGTGAAAAACGACGATATCCCCAATCGACGGGTCACCTAATTTATATGCTACCCGGTTAACCAGCAGGAACTCGCCAGGTTTCAACGTTGGTTGCATGCTGACGTTTTCAACCCGAACCCTGGCCGAGATGGCATTAATTGCCAGAAACAGTACAAGTGCCAGGAGGACAGTTTCAACGGTGTCGATAATAAAACCGACGCAACTGGTGCGTTTTGACCCGGAGCGGGATTTTTCGTTGTCGATTCTAGGTTCAGACGTAAAATTATCAAGCATTATAATTACTTATTGTTATTATTTGGATCTTTTCCAGTCAGTTTTTGACATACTGATTATATCGTATCGCAGTGTGATTGGGGTGTTATTCCCTTCTTTTTTTCAGCACAAGACGAACAGGTGTACCGATAAAGGGATAATCCTTGCGAATCTGGTTTTCAATGAAGCGAAGATAGCTGAAATGAGCATATTCAGGATTATTGACGTATAGCATAAAAGTTGGAGGATCGCTGCGAACCTGTGTGCCATAATAAATGCGCAGGGAACGGCCTGACCTGGAGGGTGCGGGATGCAGATCCTGGGCTCGTTGAATGATCCGGTTGATCTGTGATGTTGACAGCCTCACAAGGCGTTCTTCCTGGACCTGTAGCGCCAGTGGGAGAACTCTGTCAACCCGTTTCCCTGTCAGGGCGCTGATGAAAATCATCGGGACATAGTCCATAAAATTCAGAGCCTGGCGGATTTGCAGGGTGTAATCGTTAATTGTGTATGTGTCTTTTTCAATCAGGTCCCATTTGTTGACGGCCACAATGGTGCTTTTCCAGGCATCTTTGATATAACCTGCGATATGGGTATCCTGTGCCGTAATGCTGCTGGCAGCATCTATAACCAGGATGGCCACATCAGCCCGCTCGATGGCGTTCATGCTGCGGATCACACTGTATTTTTCGACACCGGGTGAAACCTTGCCTTTACGCCGGATCCCAGCAGTATCGATCAGTGTTATGGGTAAACCATTAAATTCCAGTTTGGTATCGATGGCATCGCGGGTTGTACCCGGAATTTCGCTGACAATAGCGCGCTCATGACCGACGATTTTATTTAAAAGGCTGGATTTGCCGGCGTTGGGTTTCCCCACAATGGCAATTTTGGTGGATGTGTCTTCTTCGGTGTCTTCGTCAATCTCTTCGAGGTAGCTGACAACCCTGTCCAATAAATCGCCGCTGCCAGTGCCATGTAAAGCAGAGACAGCATAAGGATCACCCATGCCGAGCTCATAGAACTCGGCCACGAGCTGCCTTGTTTTTGCGCTTTCAGCCTTATTGACAACCAGGATGATCGGTGGACTGAATTTGCCGTCGATGGATCGTTGTTGACGGCGTAAAATATCGGCCACTTCGTGATCGGCTGGTGTGACACCTGCCTGCCCATCCACGAGGAACAGGATCACGTCCGATTCTTCGATGGCCAACTCGGCCTGGACGCGAATTTGTTCGATATAGTCCTTTGAGCCGGTTGAAAGGGGTGTTTGACCTTTGACCTTTGTCGGATCAATCCCACCGGTATCCATGACATAGAAAAAATAACCGCTCCAATCCGCTTCCGCCAGGAGGCGGTCGCGGGTGGTTCCGGGAATCTCGTCCACAATCGCCAGACGTTCGCCCGTCAGGCGGTTGAAGAGAGTGCTTTTACCGACATTGGGTCTGCCCACCAGGGCAACTACAGGTTTTGCCATAAGGTCTGATTATACCTGATAAGAAATTTTTGTAGAATTTAGTAGGGTCAGAATATTTGGTGATCGAAAAAATTCTTTTACCTATATAACCTGGTCATGGAAAATAGATATGAAGTCAAAAATTTTATCATGATCTTTAGTCTTACAAAATAGATTGATTTTCATTATGATTTTCCCTGACAGTAACAAATTTTTCATAACGAAACCATATCAGGTAAGATATCAATATATCAACGCATCAAATAATAAAATCAAACAAGGTAAAAACTTGAAGCGGCTTATGTGTTAAATGGTCAAACTTATCTGGCAGAACAAAAGTGGATAAAACAATAAGATTCGACCGAATAATTATTATCTTAAAAAACGAATAAGGATGAACAAGAATAAATTCAGTTGAGCAGATGCAATGTTGGCTGAAAGGACATTAAATTTGTCAATATGTGAATTGATAATTCAGCAGACTTGTTGTGCGTGTATTGATGGTCAATGGGAAAATGCTGTTCGAAACGGGTCTGCCACTGTAACGACAAAGCTGGATGGGTCCATGAGATTTATGCCGGAAGTCATGCCTGATGAATGATCTGGTGTTTGGTTTGGAAATTACTCAAAATAAAAATTTCATTGATTGACTGATGTGATAAACAAAGGAGACACACATGAAAGTAACTGCGAGGAGCACGGAAAATTATCAGGTTGAAATTATGGCGGGTCAACATAAGCTGATGGCGGATGAATCGCGTTCCATCGGTGAGGGTGCAGGTCCAGATCCGTATGCGCTTTTACTGAGCGCTTTGGGCGCCTGTAAAATTATGACGGTTTTAATGTATGCTCAAAGAAAAGAGTGGCCAGTAGAGCAGGTGGAAGTATCTTTGGAAACC
>SKPR01000182.1 GCA_007119455.1 Candidatus Brevefilum sp.
ATGATCGTGACTTGATCGTGACCAATTCCGTAAAGCATTTCAAGTTGCAATCGCTCTGCCTCTGTGGCGGCTATGATCCGGTTGGCAACATCCATCACAAACCGTTCACCCTTAATCCGGTAATCACCTTCTTTTTCCTCAGGAGTCTGACCGATGCGTTGTTTCATCAAACCCAGTGTATGAAACATTTGTAACATGGGAACCTGCCAGCGCTCTTTCAGAATGGCTCCGGCTTTCCCAGACATCCAATAGTGGGCATGTATCAGGTCGTAATGAACGTCTTTTCTCTCAGAAAAATCCATTATCCCCCTGGCAAATGCTTCAATGTAATCTGTAAGCTTTTCTTTGGTCAGATAAATTTCAGGTCCAGCGGGGATATGCACAACCCGGTTATAATAACCCAGTCCATGTGAAACTGATGGAATTTGCTCATTGGTGGAACGTGTGAAGACATCCACACGAATATTTTCACGACCAAGAAAGCGGGTTAGCTCTCGAACGTAGACATTCATCCCGCCCGTATGCTTGCCACCCAATACTGCCAGCGGACAGGTGTGATAGGATATCATGGCAATATTCATGGGTACCGTCTCTCTTTGTTATCTTGAAATAATTTTATCATTACTGGTATAATCCTTCTCACGCCAACGTAGCTCAGCGGTAGAGCAGACGCTTCGTAAGCGCCAGGTCGAGGGTTCAAATCCCTCCGTTGGCTTTCACCAGGGCCGAAAAGACAGCTCAAAAGGCTGTTTTCTATTTTAACGGATAAGGCCAAGTTCGTGTAATTTATTGTTATAATGGTAACCGCTTAAGTCAATTTTTATTAGATTTCGTATAAATTTTGGAGGTAAGTATATGGCGAAAATCTGTGTGATTGGAACAGGCTATGTTGGCCTAGTCACCGGGACGTGTTTTTCAGATATTGGGCACCAGGTTGTCTGCCTCGATATCGACGAAAGCCGGATCAAACAACTTCAAAAAGGCCAGATGCCCATCTATGAACCCGGGCTTGAACAGGTCATCGAACAGAATGTGCGAGCTGGCCGTCTTGCCTTCAGCACCAATTACCGTGAATCATTATCAGGAGCGGATTTTGCCTTTATCGCAGTTGGCACCCCATCGAGCGATGACGGTGATGCCGATATGCAGTATGTCAAAAAGGCAGCCATCTCAATTGCGGAGCACCTCGATCACCCGATTATCATCGTCAACAAATCAACTGTCCCCGTCGGCACCGGCGATTGGGTCGCAGAGATTATCCAGGACCTTAACAGCCAGGACGTGCCAGAATTCAGCGTGGTCTCAAATCCGGAATTTCTACGGGAGGGATCAGCAGTCAGTGATTTTATGAATCCAGACCGGGTCGTGCTCGGTTCAACGGACCCTGAAGCAGCCCAAAAAGTCGCCGATCTTTATGAGACATTGCGTGCACCGATCATGATCACCGATTTACGGACTGCAGAAATGATTAAATACGCGTCAAATGCCTTTCTGGCCGCTCGTATTTCATTTATCAATGAAATGGCTACCATTTGTGAATCCCTCGGTGCAGATGTCCGCCAGGTGGCAAAGGGAATGGGCATGGACAAACGCATCGGCCCATCCTTCCTGGAGGCCGGGCTTGGATGGGGTGGAAGCTGCTTCCCTAAGGACGTAAAAGCGTTGGCCCACATGGCAGATACCCGCGGCGCACATCCCCAACTACTTCAGGCCGTCATGGATATCAATCACAACCAGCGCATTTCGGCAGTAAAAAAGCTCGAGCAAGCCCTGGGCAGTCTGCGTGGCAGGCTCATTGGCGTCCTTGGACTCAGCTTCAAACCTAACACAGATGATATACGCGACGCACCTTCGCTGGACATCATCCGCATGCTTTTAGATGGTGGGGCCGAAGTCCAGGCATTCGATCCACAAGCTATGGCCGCCAGCAAAGCAGAAATACCGCAAATAATCTTGTGTGATAACCCATATGCTGTTGCAGAAGGCGTAGATGCATTATTATTGGCCACAGAATGGAATGAGTTCAAATCACTTGATTTTCAGAGGATCAAAAATAATATGCGGGGTGATGTAATCTTAGATGGACGTAATATTTGGGATGAACAGGACCTGCATGAAATGGGCTTTACCTACATGGGCATCGGCGTTCCCGAACCAAAATAACAGGTCAATCCTAAAATAACACCCCCGTCTTTTAATTTTGGCGGGGGTTTTTTGTTATGGTCGCAAATTGAACCTGAGCATCTGTTTAAGTTCGTTTTTTCGCCCGGGTGATATCGAACTCATACCCATTCAGTCGAAAAACAAGATAAAGATTCCCAATCATCAACGCGATGGAAAGCAATATCACCCAACCAAAATCAACGCCGGCTTCAGATAAGCCCGCAATCAGACCGTTAACCATTATCTCCAGCCCAACTGCACCGATCAACCACAGCCCATTCTGGCTCTTGAATACCTGCAATATCAAAATTGTGACAGCAATGTGCATGACCAGGGCTGCGAGACGCTCAAGCGACCCGGCCAGTGGGACATAGAAAGGGACTGCCCAAAGGGCTTCCAGCTGCTCCACGATAGCAGGATCGAGGTTGGTTGTTTGAGGATCAATATTGATATTGCTTAACATGGTAATAAAGGTCACCAACAAAGGCAAACCCACCCGAAGGATGCTTTCAATCCCACCAAAACCCACACCGATGCCATAAGCCGATTCGAGGTTCTGTAAGTTTTCCTTTAAGTACTTCATCCCAGCCCACCGGATCAGAACACCCAGTAAAGCCCCAAAGAAAATACTCAAAGCCAGTTGAAAAGGCACCAGAAAAGGTTCTGCTATGGTAATCGTCCCAGCCTCGATCATGGCAATTAAGCCATTGAATATCAGTGTAATCAAAGCCTGGACAATGAAATATGCCAGTGCACCATAGGTTATTACCCGCCAGGGTACAGCAAGCTGTTTGTTAAGCCAGATTGCAACCACAATCGGAAAGCCTATGGTGACCAGTATCGCAAATGTAATTGAAATACTCAGCAGAACCATCGTTTCCTCATTTCACGCATCAGACAGGATCATCCGGGCATCCAGTGCCAGGGCACCCTGTTCATCAGGGAGCACCAATAAGGGATTTATTTCCACTTCAGAAATTTCAGGATGATCCAACGCCAGCTGGCTTAATCGTCCGATTGCCTGAACCACGGCTTTTTCATCATATACCGGACTGCCCCGGAAACCTTTAAGTAACCGACCTGCCCGCGTTGATTCGACCATCTGATACGCACGTCCGGGAGATAAAGGCGCTATCCCAAACCCAACATCCTTGAATAACTCCACATATACGCCACCCAACCCAAACATCATCAACGGTCCAAAAGTCGGATCACGTCGCATACCAATAATCACTTCAAGTCCCTCAGGCGCCATCTTTTGGACCAAAAAGCCATCTATTTCCGAATCAGGAGCTGTGCTTTTGATTCTTTGGGTCATTTCTATGATGGATGTCCGAACAACCTCAGGTGATTTGATGTCAAGTGCAATGCCACCCATATCCGATTTATGCAGGATTTGAGGAGACACTATTTTTATCACAACCGGGTAACCCAAATCATCTGCAATTGCAATCGCATCGTCAACATCCTGTGCCACCCGCCCTGATACCAGTGGGAAACCATAAGCCGCCAATAGCGGTCGGGTTTCAGCTTCGCCCAGGGTATTCGTTGCAGATGCGTCCAGCATTTGACTGACAGCATTACGATCAACCCGATCAAATTTAAATGAATTTGTGTCAATCTCATCCAGCCAAGCCTGATAACGCGCCATGGCACCCAAAACACGCCCGGGCACTTCCGGGAAAATGCTCATGGGTATCTGGTTTTGGTGAAACACTGCTCTGGCCTCGTTCAAACTCCGTTCTCCTACCATACAGGCCAGGATTGTTTTTGTTGAATCCTTCGTATTATCAATAATCGCCCGGGCAACATCTGCCGGGTTGACCAGAGATTGCGGAACCAGCATTGGGATAAAGACATCCACATCTGGTTCATCTGATAATGTCGAGAGACCGTGGGCAAACTCTTCCGGTGCAGCACCACCCAGCATGTCCACAGGATTTTGGGTCTGTGCACTCGGATTAAGCTTTTCAGCCAGCATCGTTTGCTTTTCTGTGGATATTTCAGCCAATTCAAAGCCGTTTGATGCCAGAGCGTCCGATGCCAGGGCTGCAGGCCCACCGGAATTGGTCAGGATTACGACCTTGTTACCGTTTGGTAAAGGTTGGCAGCTTAATGACCAGGCGATATTAAATAAATCATGAATGGTGTCGACCTCAATCACCCCGGCTTGTTCAAACGCAGCCTGGTATGCAGAATATGAACCAGCGAGTGATCCGGTGTGAGACGAGACTGCTTTAGCCCCGGCCTCCGTACGACCGGCTTTCAATAAAACAATGGGTTTTTCGCGAGAAATTCGACTGGCCACATCGATAAATTTTTGGCCGTCTTGAATGCCTTCGACATAAGCTGCAATGACCTTTACCTGGGGGTGGTCACCAAAGAAGGCAATCATGTCCGTTTCATCCACATCCATTTCATTACCCAGGCTGGCAATGTGAGAAAAACCAATTCCTTTATCTGCGATATAATCTACCACCCCACCACAGACTGCCCCTGACTGTGAGAGAAATCCAATCGGGCCTTTTGCTGGAATGCCTTCAATAAAAGTAGTGTTCAGACCTGTAAAAAGATCCATCGTACCGACACAATTTGGCCCAATCACCCGCATTCCATAAGACTGGGCGATCTGCCGGCATTCTGCTTCCAGGGCCACACCCTGCTTTCCAACTTCACGGAAACCACCAGAGATGATGGTCACCGCTTTAATCCCCCGTTCACCGCAGGCCTGCATGACAGCAGGTGTGATAGGCGCTGGCAATACCACCACCGCCAGTTCAACCGGATCTGGCACTGAAGCAACATCGGGATATACACGTAAATCGAGGATTTCTTCCGCTTTAGGGTTAACCGGGTAAATCATCCCTTCAAAACCATAGCGTTTCATGTTCTCAAGAATGCCATGACTGAGTTTGTTAGGATCAGTGGATGCGCCAATAATTGCCACACCTTTTGGTGAAAAAAAGGGAGCCAGATCATTTTTCATGGAAAAGGTTCCTTTCGAATTAATACGAAATCAATAGGCACCCGGATATTATACCCGACATGCCTTCTGCGCCTTGAGGCCTTTTCGAATATAATTATTTTATGTCCCTAACTGCTGAACAACAAGCCCTGTTAGAAAACCCCCTAAATACCAAAACATTTATGACTGGCAAGGCTGGAACCGGGAAAACGACTGCAGGCACACTTTGGCTTAAAAAGCTGCTTGCATCGGACATCCCGGCTCATGAAATATTGGTTTTTGTTCCCCAAAGGGCATTGGCAAAGCCTTATGAGGAGGCTGTTCGCCATGAAAAAGACCAGGCCCACAGCCTGATCACAACAATGACCATTGGCGGCCTCGCCAGGCGCATGGTGGATATATTCTGGCCGATCATCAGTGAAAAAATTGGTGTGCAAAAGCCAGATCACCCCCCCAAATTCCTGACCCTTGAAACAGCCCAATATTATATGGCGCATGTCGTGAGACCATTGATCGAAAGAGAAAGCTATTTCACCAGCCTCACCATCAACCGCAACCGCATTTATTCACAGATATTGGATAACCTCAATAAATCCGCCATTGTTGGTTTTGACCATCAAGAAATTGGTGACCGGTTGAAAGCCGCCTGGGTGGGGGATCTGGAACAGCTCCA
>SKPR01000030.1 GCA_007119455.1 Candidatus Brevefilum sp.
ATGCGGGCTACGGCAGCCACCGAATCGCCGGCTTCGAGGTGCATGATCGTCACGCCCCGTGTCCCACGGCTCTGGATGGAAATATCCCTGACAGCCATGCGAATCACGATGCCATGGCTTGATATGAGAGAAATCTCATCCTTTTCCTGAACGACCCGGGCCTCGACAATCTGCCCGATTTTCTTGAGGGCCCGTTTGTCAATGGTCATTACACCCAGTGTTCCCCGGCCCTTTGGAACATATTCAGAAAGCGGGGTTCGCTTCCCGAAACCCTTTTCTGTCATCACCAGTAGAAAACCATCCGGTTCAACAATTTCCATCGCAGCCAGACGATCACCCGGGCGCATGCGGATGCCGATCACACCCCTGGCCGGGCGACCCATGGCCCGAATCTCCGATTCAGCATACCGCAAGGCCTGTCCGTTGCGTGTGACCAGGATGATCTCATCCTTCCCGCCGGTCAGGCAAACCCAGCCAAGTTGGTCATCTTCCTCCAGCGAGATGGCGATCAGGCCTGATGGTCGCACATGCTCAAATTCAGCCATGGCCACCCGTTTGACCCGGCCCTTGACCGTTGCCATGGTGCAATAATTGACATCGGCAAAATCTGCCACCGGTACAATCGCCGTGATGGCTTCATTCGGCGCAATATTGATAATATTGAAGATCGGGATTCCCCGTCCGGTTCGCCCTTCTTCCGGGAGTTGCCAAACTTTTTCAGAATACACCTTGCCCTTATCTGAGAAGAATAAGAGGGTGCTGAGGGTATGGCAGCGGAGGAAGAATTTGACTTCATCTTCATCTCGCATGGACTGACCGATCACGCCCCGGCCGCCACGCCCCTGGGCACGGTAGGTGGTTTCGGACACGCGCTTCACATAACCTTTTTGGGTGACGCTCACCAGCACCTCTTCTTTTTTGACCAGGGCTTCTTCTGAGAGGTCGCTGCTGGCATCGGGGGCAATGACGGTTCGGCGATCGTCGCCATAATTTTCAGCGATTTCTGTTAGGTCTTCCCGGATGATGGCCAGGATTTTCTTGGGATGTTCTAACAGGTCTTCCAGGTACGCAATCCGATCCATGACTTCCTTGTGCTCGTCCATGATCTTTTGCCGTTCCAGTGCAGCCAGGCGGCGTAATTGCATATCCAGGATTGCTTGGGCCTGGATCTCGCTCAGATTGAAGCGTGACATCAACCGTTCTTTGGCGACATCCGCATCATCCGAGTCGCGGATAGTCTGGATCACGTCATCCAGGTTGGCCAGGGCGATCAGCAGGCCTTCCAAAATGTGCGCCCGGTTCCTGGCTTTTTTAAGCTCATACTCCGCCCGGCGGGTGATCACCTCCTGGCGATGCTCCAGGTAGGCCTGAAGGGCGCGTTTGAGGGTCAGGAGTCGCGGTTCGCCTTTCACAAGAGCCAGAATCTGTGCACCAAAGGTGGATTGAAGCGGTGTGTATTTATAAAGCTGGTTTAACACCCGTTTGGGTTGGGCGCCGCGTTTGAGCTCGATCACAATCCGCATCCCTACCCGGTCCGATTCGTCTCGCAGGTCGCTGATTGAATCCAGCCGGCCTTCACGGGCCAGCTCAGCGATCCGTTCAATCAGGGTGGTTTTATTCAATTGGTAAGGAATCTCGGTGATTGTGATCACATACTTCCCGCCGCGTGATTCTTCGATGGTGGCTGTACCGCGCATCACAATCCGACCGCGGCCTGTGCTGTAGGCCTGGCGGATGCCCTCATCCCCGACAATCATGCCCCCGGTGGGGAAATCCGGCCCAGGCAGGAAATCCATTAACTCTTCAACGCTGACGTCGTCCATTTCATCATATCGGTCAATCAGGTGATTGAGCGCACTGACCAGTTCACGCAGATTATGAGGTGGGACGTTGGTCGCCATTCCCACAGCGATTCCTGAAGACCCATTCAATAACAGATTCGGCAGACGGGAGGGCAGCACCTCAGGTTCTTCCAGCGATCCGTCGAAGTTGTCAACGAAATCCACCGTTTCTTTTTCAAGATCCACCAGCATTTCTTCGGCGATTTTCGATAAGCGGGCCTCGGTATAGCGCATGGCTGCCGGGGAGTCCCCATCGATCGAGCCAAAATTTCCCTGGCCGTCGACCATCATGTAACGCATCGAAAAATTCTGCGCCATCCGGGCCATGGCGTCATACACAGCCATGTCACCATGGGGATGATACTTACCGAGCACCTCCCCGACGATGCGGGCTGATTTTTTGTGGGAAGAATTTGCCCGGATGCCCATATCACGCATGGCATACAGGATGCGGCGGTGAACGGGTTTAAGCCCGTCCCGTACATCGGGCAGGGCCCGGGCCACGATCACGCTCATCGCGTAATCGAGATAAGCCTCACGCATTTCATCATCTATGTCAACCTGTTGAATAATTCCAATTTCCGTCATTAATTTGGGTCCTTGTTGAAAAAATTTCTCAGTGCCTTACTTAAACAAACGCCTCCGGCTTACACAATTGGAGGCATTTGGCAAGGGTGCTTCAAGGGTTAATTATACCCCAGGTGGCTATTCTTGGGTGATCTGCCAGGGTGAATGAACGCTGGTGTTAAATGAAGCAACTGCCTTGCACTGAAGAAAACCGATGGCAAAAGACCGTTGTTCCTATCTTTCTTCATCAATTCCTGGCGTGACGAGTTGCCTCAAAAAAGTTTAGGTGAGGATGCTGGTTGCCTCAAAATAAATCTTACTCGTCAAAATGTTTGGATTGACTGACCTGCGAGTCAATTTGAGTCAGGATAGGCAAATAAGCAAGGTGGTCAGCGTGGGCTCATGGAGAGCTGCTGATCTTCCATGAATGGTATACTGATCACCATCAACAAGGGCTATTTCGGAGGGGTCGTGTGATGATTGCAGATTTTTCTCAGGATGCATTGCTCAGATATTCAAAACACTTCCTTCTGCCGCAGGTTGGCCTTGAAGGTCAAAGGAAGTTGGGTCAGGCCTCGGTGCTGATCGTCGGCGCGGGCGGATTGGGTTCTCCGTCCAGCCTTTACCTGGCAGCGGCGGGCATCGGTCGCATCGGCCTGGTGGATTCTGATCGGGTTGATGTGTCCAATCTCCAACGACAGATTTTGTATGGGACAGGGCAGGTGGGGCAGCCCAAGGTCCAGGCCGCCAGGGAACGTTTATCAGACCTGAATCCGCATTGCCAGATCGATGTATTTCAAACCGCTTTTACCGCCGAAAATGCACAAGAAATCGCACAGGGATTTGAGATCATCGTTGATGGTACCGATAACCTGACAACCCGGTATCTGCTAAATGACCTCTGTGTGCTCACTTCACGCCCCTATGTTTTCGGTGCGGTGCAGCAGTTTGAGGGCCAGATGGCGTTGTTCGATTCCCGGCGTGGTCCCTGCTACCGCTGCGTGTTTGGTGACCCGCCGCCGCCTGAAAACTTCCCGGTGACGGCAGACAGCGGCCTGCTCGGTGTCTTGCCCGGGCTGGTGGGGATGCTCCAGGCTACCGAAACACTCAAAATTATTCTGGAAATCGGTGACTCCCTCTCAGGAAAATTGGTGCTGATCAACAGCCTTGGTGCCAGTTTTGAAGTGATTGACGTTCACCAGAACGAAAATTGCCCCGTTTGCGGGGATGCCCCCGAAATTACAGCTTTGCTGGATTATCCAGAGTACTGCGGTGTAACGTATCACAATGAGCCTTATGATCTGCAAGAAGATTGCAAGATCACACCATCTGAATTAGCGGAGCGTTTGCAACACGACAAACACCTTCGACTGGTGGATGTTCGTACCAATGCAGAACGCGAGATATCCAAAATTCCAGAAGCTGAGTGGATGCCTTATCGGGAATTGGTGAAGAATAAGGATGAATTAGACCGAGACGGAGCATATGTGCTCTTCTGCCGGTCAGGAAAGACATCAGTTTGGGCGCTGAAACACCTTCAGAATGCCGGGTTCAGCAATATCAGGTACCTTGTGGGTGGGATCAATGCCTGGGCTGAAACGATTGACCCCTCAATACCACAGTATTGAGTGGGATCAATAAGGACTATACTCTTGTCAATGGCACTTATCTGTTTTAGGATGATCGTTGAAACCATAATTGGGGCACAAAGTTAAGAATTTTCAGCGATTTATCAGGGCAATTGCAAAGTTGGAGAAAAATCTTAACTAATAACCCTTAGCGTCTCCATGCATCGAGATTCACTTTAAAAGATGCATTAAAAGCCTTCGCCTTGAGGAGAAGGTGGCGCGCAGCGCCGGATGAGGTGATAAATTTGAATAAAAAATATTGAGATGAATAAAACTAAGAACTTTGCGAATGCCCTGGCGATTTATTGACCCTGTATGTCAATCATGATAAAATTTAAAACGATGGCATAAATATTAAAACACCATCCAATGACTCCGATTCAGGTTGACCCATCGGGTTGATCTGAACGACACGGCATTGTGAGCAATTACAATGCCCGCCATTGCGCAAAGGAGTTTTTCCTCCTAACTTGGAGGAAAAACTCCTTTTATTTTTGTGAGACCTTTGTCTCTGAAAGGAGGATATTAAGATAAAGGTTTTATCAGTCAACAACCAAAAATTAATTTGAAAATATGGAGGAAAATATGTGGTTTTTAAGAGTTAATATGTCAGACCGAACCCATCAGTTCACAGAAGTGCCCGAAAAATACCATAAACTGGCTGGGCGATCACTTACATCAACCTTGATCGCGGATGAAGTTCCTCCCTTAGCACATCCCCTGGGACCCAACAACAAGCTTGTTTTTTCACCGGGTTTTGTGACAGGAACGAAGGCACCAACAGCCTCGCGAATTTCTGTCGGTGGCAAGTCACCACTGACCGGAGGGATCAAGGAATCAAATGCGGGTTCACCATGGGGGTGGAAGCTGGCCAGAATTGGTATCAGGGCATTAATCGTGGAGGGCCAACCTGAGGAAAAGGGAGATTTCTGGGGCATTGTGATCGGCCTGGATAAAGAGACCGGGGAGCCGACGCTGGAATGGTTTGAAGCCACAGAGTTTACCGGCCAGGATGCCCATGATGTCTTTCCTAAGGTCTATGAAAAATTTGACGGTCGGCGGGTCTCGATCTGCAGCATCGGCCTCGCAAGTGAACATGCCTATGGTAATGCAGGCGTCATCTTCGAAGACATGTCACAGCGTCCGAGTCGATATGCTGGTCGGGGTGGTCTGGGTTCTGTGATGGGTAGCAAAGGCCTTAAGTTCATCCTGTTGGATGACGCTAAGGCTCCGGGTGTGGAAATTGTCGATAAAGACCTCTTTGAGGAGGGGCGGAAGAAGATGGTCTCGGCACTGAATGAACATGACATCACCAAACCTAAGGGTGCACTCAATTCCTATGGCACAGCTGTTTTGATCAATATTCTCAACGAGGCAGGCGGTTTACCGACCCGCAATTTTTCCAGCGGTCGTTTTGAAAATGCTGCCAAGATTGCTGGTGAAGCCATATTTGAAGGTAATAAGGAACGTCTGGGTGAAGAGCTTTATAATCACGCATGCAGCCCTGGTTGCATCATCCGTTGTTCCAATACCTGGCATAAGGAAGATAAAACAGAGTATGTTTCATGCCTCGAGTATGAGTCAGACTGGGCCTTTGGCGCCAACCTTGAGATTGACGATCTGGATACGATCGCTGAATTGATCAAGCTTTGCAACGGTTATGGACTGGATACGATTGAAACCGGGGTTACTTTGGGCGTCGCCATGGAAGCAGGCTTGCTGCCTTTTGGGGATGGTGAAGGTGCGATTGAGATGGTCCACA
>SKPR01000205.1 GCA_007119455.1 Candidatus Brevefilum sp.
CCAGGTCGGTCAGATCCTCCCGGTCCAGGGCATCCAGCGCTTCATAGGCCTCTTCCAACAGGAAAGGCCGCAGGCTGAGATGGGTCTGTTCTCTGTCCCAGGGGCAGCCATCCGGGGCGCGCAACCGGGCAATGATCTCCTGAAAGGCCTCAAAGGAGGCATATTGGGAAAGTGGGCTCACATATAATGAACTGAGTAAGCCCAGGTGAGGGCTGTGATCGATGGCATGCAGGGGCAGATCTTCGACAAGCTCTGCAACTGTCCCGGCAGTGTGAACCAGGCGGACCGGGTGGTCATCAGGGTAAGCGGTCATCAAGGTCAGCTTGACCTCAGCCGCTGTCTGGCGGTCATAAATTTGGGCGATGATGGCCGGAGCCGATGGCGGAAAGCCGGGCGTCTCACGCAGGGCGAGTTCCAGCGCATCCACCAGAATCAGCTCAGGCAGAGGATCAACCCCCAATGCCCGGAAGGTCGGTTCGAGGAAACTCAAACCATCAATGACCTGGCAGGGGATTCCTTCTGCTGTTGCACGACGGGCAATTTCAGGGCAGGTCGCCTCAGCCACAAAGGGATGCCCCGGAACAGCATAGGTTACACCTTCTGGTGAGCGACCCAGTTCGAGGATTGTTTCGATAATGCCGGCATACACCTTTTCAAAACTCTCTGCAGTTTCGTAGTGATCATCAAAGCTGACCAGGGATAAATGCCCGGGCAGCCCTGATATATTAGGATGCTGCCGTGTCCGCAGGTGCAGTTTATCAAGCTGAAGCAGCCAGTCCCAGGCAGCACGGGTCAGGGTGTGCGGATCACCAGGGCCTAACCCCAGCAAGGTAATCCCCTTCATTTGTTCATCTGCCTTCTCATTCATCATGATTGTCGTTATGCACCTTTGGATAAGAAATAGAGACGTTAAATTAACGTCTCTATGAAGTATCTTATTGTGATCCGTTCAATAAATAAGGCCTAACCTCAGATAAGGAACATCCTGCCACACCCTGTGTGGCGAAAACCATGTCACAACCCATGAAAAAGGTTGTGCTTTTTAACGTTTGGTATAGGTCGGTGCTTTGCGGGCGCGTTTGAGACCGGGTTTCTTGCGTTCTTTGACGCGTGGGTCTCGAGTCAGGTATCCGCTGTGACGCAGGGGAGAACGCAGTTCCTCGTCCATTTCGACCAGGGCGCGAGCCAGTCCCAGTTTGACGGCATCGCGCTGACCGGTCACACCCCCACCACTGACCAGAACGGTCACATCGAAAGTGGTCTGGGATTGATCGGCTATCTCGAAAGCGTCTGTAATTTCAGACGCGTCGCCCAAGCGCGTAAAAAATGCTTTGATTTCTTTGCCATTAACGGTGAACTGACCGGAGCCCGACATGATCCGAACTCTGGCAGTGCTCTGTTTACGTCGTCCAACACCTTCATAATATCGATTATTGTCCATAAATACTTCTTACTCCTCTTGCTCCACCGACTCGGGCTGCTGGGCCTGGTGGGGATGTTCCGGGCCGGCATAGACATGCAGATTTTTGTAGATCCTTCGTCCCAATTTGTTCTTGGGAATCATACCCCAAACCGCCCGTTCAATGACCCGTTCCGGGAATTTTTCTAGCTGACGCCTCAAAGTGATCTCTTTCAGGCCGCTGGGATAACCGGAATGACGGTAATAAATTTTGCTGTCCAGGCGGGTAGGATAGACATCGACTTTTTCAGCATTGATCACAACCACATTGGCCCCAGTCATCACACCGGGTGTATAGTTGGGTTTGTGCTTTCCAATTAATAATTGGGCAATTTTGGTTGACAGGCGGCCCAGGTTCTGCCCTTCGGCATCCACCAGCAGCCACTCTCGTTCAACCTGTCCTTTTGGTACATATGTTTTTTTCACGGTCTAACTCTCCATCAATTGATGATGATCGTTCCAGGTTCTTAATCCGAAACTCAAATTTCATTGCTATTGTTAATAAATTACTTCTTCCAATACAAGGCCCTGGGCTGGTGCCAGTCCCGTGATGGGCATTTCACGCCCTTCAAGCGATTGGCTGATCAGATCGGGGGGGTAATCACCCTGCCCGATGGCAACCAGGACAAAAACAATCCGCCGCACCATATGGTAGAGAAAAGCATTGGCGCTGATGTCAAAGCGAGCCTCATCAGCCTCTACCAACCAACGGGCTGAAAAGAGCTCTCGGATGGTGGATCCACCATCGCTGGTGGGGCTGCCAAAGGCGCTAAAATCGTGAACGCCGATCAGGTTTTGCGCTGCGGCATTCATCCGCTCGACCACCAACTCAGGCCAAACCCGCCAGGCAAAAACCTCACGAATGGGGTCCCTGACTTCCTGGCAGATCACATTGTAACGATAATGGCGCTTGATTGCGTCGAAGCGGGGATGAAAATCCTCAGGCACCTTTACCACCGATTGCACCGCCATGTCGAAAGGAAGGTAGTAATTGAGGGCGTTGCGCAGGTCTTCTGCCGAATGCTCCCAATTGAGCTTGAAGCTGACGACCTGCCCCCGGGCATGAACCCCGGCATCGGTGCGCCCGGCGCTGCGGACACTCCCGCCCTGCCAACTTAGCCTTTGCAGGGCCGCTTCCAATTCGCCCTGGACAGTGCGTTCATTGGCCTGTCGCTGGTATCCAGCGAACGCTGAGCCGTTGTATGCAAGAATAATTTTGTAATGTGCTAAATCCATCCGGATTAACTACCGGCCGGATTACTCTTCAACCAGTTCAATCAAAGCCATCTCTGCACCGTCGCTCCGGCGTGGACCCAGTTTGAGGATCCGAGTGTAACCGCCGTTGCGGCTGGTATAGCGAGGACCAATATCATCAAATAACTTTTGAACAATCGGACGGCTCCCGCTACCCAATTCGGCCACAGCCTTTCGGCGGGCATTGATTGCCACAATCTCTTCCACATCCTGACTGTTTCGAGCAAGGGTGATCAACTTCTCGGCATGAGATTGGATGAACTTTGCCTTAGGCAGTGTGGTTTTAATACGTTCGTTCTCAAAAAGCTGTTTAATCATCGTTCGCCGCATTGCAGTGCGGTGACCGCGATCGCGTCCGAGACGATAACCTTTTACTTTGTGTCGCATAATATTAACTCTCCGTTGTTTCTTCCAGTTCGTCTTCCAGGAAGCCTTTCTCGGCCATCTTCTCTTTGAGTTCCTCGAGGCTCTTCTCACCAAAATTGCGGATGGACAGAATTGCTTCATCACCTTTTTCCAGCAACTCTAAAACATCTCCTACAGTGGTGACCCCGGTCCGTTTCAATGAATTGAACACCCGAACCGTCAAATCAAGATTTTCAATGGGCATGTCAATCGCTTCACTATTTACAGTGGCGACGGGTTCTGCCTGCTCAATCGGAACAGAGAGTAATTCTTCACTGATACCAGCGATAAAACGCAGATGTTCGATCATAATTTTGGAAGAATCGCTCATCGCCTGTTCCGGCGAGATCGTACCATCCGTCCAGATTTCGAGCATCACCCGGTCATAATCGGTGCTTTGACCCACGCGGGCTGATCCCACCGTCCAGTTGACTTTACGAACCGGTGTAAAGATTGCGTCCACCGGTAATTCGCCGATTGGCAGGTGATTGACGCGTTCATTGGCCGGTGAATACCCACGACCACGTTCAACGGTCAGATCAATCTCCAAGTTGACTTTTTTGCTGTCAACCGTGAAAAGGTAGAGATCCGGGTTGACGATTTCAACCTCAGGGGGACAGAGGATATCAGCAGCCGTTACCGTCCCTTCACCACTGACCTCAAGATGGAGATGGGCAATATCCACATCAAAGAGGATCATGCGCAATTTTTTCAATTGCAAGATGACCTGGATAACATCCTCGCGAACACCTTCGATATCGCTGAATTCATGCAAAACATCCGTGATGCGGATGGATGTAATCGCGGCACCTTCCAGGGAAGATAGCAGAACACGCCGCAAAGCGTTCCCGATGGTGGTGCCAAAGCCACGTTCCAGCGGGCTGATCATAAACTTTCCGTAGTTTCGGGCTTCTGCGACCCGTTCAACTTTTGGTTTTACCATATTTATTGTTCCAGTCACGTCCTACCCCTTACCAGTGCATCTTTTTGCACTACCATTGATCCGCCTTATCGAGAATAGTACTCAACAATAAGTTGTTCGTTCAAATTACCATCAACTTCAGCACGTTCGGGTAAACGGATAACCCGGCCAGAAAGGTTGTTCAAATCTGATTCAACCCAAGCTGGCGGTGTACGTGTATCTTCTGCCTGTCTGAGGGTTTTGAAATATTCATTATTTTTGGATTTCTCCCGAACGGCAATCTTATCTCCGGGCTTGATGATGGTCGAAGCGATGTCGTTTCGACGGTCGTTGACCCGAAAATGTCCATGATTGACCAGCTGGCGGGCCTGATTTCGACTATCCGCGAAACCCATGCGATAAACAACGTTATCCAGTCGGGATTCCAAAATCTGGAGCAGGTTCAGACCGGTCAAACCGGGGATCCGCCGTGCATCGCGGAAGTAGCGTCTGAACTGACGTTCCAGCACACCGTAAATGCGTTTCCCTTTTTGCTTGGCGCGCAATTGGCGCGAGTAGTCTGATTGCCGGCTGGGTCGCCCGCTGAATCGGCCATGCTCGCCAGGGGGGTAAGCTCGCCGTTCTATCGCACACTTGGGCGTAAAACAACGTTCTCCCTTCAAAAACAATTTTTCACCTTCACGCCGGCATAATTTACATACCGGACCTGTATATCTTGCCATTTAATTCCTCTCTTAACAATCTGTTCTAGACGCGGCGTCTCTTTGGGGGCCGGCAACCATTATGCGGGACAGGGGTGATATCCTCGATGGATCGGACAGTAATGCCCATACCCTGCACGGCGCGGATGGTAGCCTCACGACCCGGCCCAGGGCCTTTGACGATGATGTCAACTTCCTGGATGCCGAAGCCCTGTGCGGTCTTCATCACTTGTTCAGTCGCCAAACGTGCCGCAAAGGGTGTACTTTTGCGGGAGCCTTTGAAACCGGCTGAACCGGCGCTTCCCCAACACACGGTGTTACCTTGCATATCGGTCACCGTAATAATTGTGTTGTTAAAAGTTGCATACACATGCACCTGAGCGGTGGACATCTGACGCTTGACTTTGCGCGAACCGGTGGTTCGCCGCGATCGTTGTGGTCTTTTAGCCATATTACCTCGTTAACTCTTTCTTCTAAACCTGCCGGATGCCTGCCTTGCCGCGGGGGCAGAAAGGAAGGAGACCCCAGACAAACCGTCCGGAAGGCACTTTCACAATCGAATTATTTCTTACCGACACCACGGCGGCGGCCACGACCGGCAACCGTCTTCTTCGGGCCCTTACGGGTCCGGGCGTTGGTTTTGGTGCGTTGCCCGCGTACGGGCAGGCCGCGCCGGTGGCGCAGACCGCGATAGCTGCCGATTTCGATCAGGCGTTTGATGTTCATTTGAACCTGCCGCCTCAGATCACCTTCGACAGTGTAACTACTGGAAATATATTCGCGCATCTTGGAGATGTCGCTATCGGCCAGGTCTTTAACCCGAATATCGGGATCAACCCCGGTCGCATCCAGAATTTCTTGTGCCCGTGTCGGGCCAACACCATAGATATATCTTAGACCAATCTCAACGCGTTTGTCGCGAGGGAGGTCGACGCCTTCAATACGTGCCATATTTAATATTCCTTATCCTTGTCGCTGTTTGTGTTTCGGATTTTCACAAATCACATATAAACGACCACTGCGTTTAACTATTTTGCATTTTGCACAGCGTTTCTTAATTGATGCTGATACTTTCATGATCTTACTCCTTCTATGTTTTGCAGCAAACAATTGATTATACTTGCTAGCAGGCCTTTCGTCAATTTCATGACTGTTATCGTTGTGTCAGAATCTCCGGCCCGTTAGCCGTGACAACCACTGTATGCTCAAAATGTGCGGTCAATGAACCATCGGCTGAGGCTACAGTCCATTCATCATCCTTCACAATGGTATCTGATGTACCCACCAGCACCATTGGCTCCAGGGCAATCGTCATCCCTTCGCGGAGCTTCATACCGCGCCCGGGTTTCCCATAATTGGGTACCTGGGGACCTTCATGCATTTTGCGGCCAACACCATGCCCTGTGTAGACGCGGGTGATGTGAAATCCCTGACTCTCGACGAAGGTCTGAACGGCATGACCAACATCACCTGTGGTGTTTCCAGGCACCATATTTTCGATGGCAATATCCAGCGCCTGGCGGGTCACATTAATCAACCGCTCTGTTTCGGGACTCACCTTGCCGAGGGGCACTGTCACTGACATGTCGCCGACAAACCCCTCGTAGATTGTGCCGCCGTCAATGCTGACGATATCGCCTTCTTCCAATACCCTGGGGCCGGGGATGCCATGCACCAACTCTTCGTTGACACTGGTGCAAATGCTTCCGGGGTAGGGGTAGGGTCCCGGATAATTCTTAAAGGGCGAAATCACATCAAATTTCTTCTGGACCGCTTCGAAAGCGCTGTTCAGCTCGGCGGTTGTCACACCCGGTTTGACACGCTCGACAACAGCAGCCAGTGCCTCCGCATTAATCCGTCCAGCTTCACGCATGATCTGGATCTCATAAGGCGTTTTGATGTTGATCGAACGCTCCCACGAAATCACCTCATGCCTCCTTGATGGCCTGCATGATATCTTCGGTGACAGCTTCAATCGGTTGGGTGCCATCAATTTCAACCAGCACGCCCTTGTCCCGATAATACTCGATCAGCGGCGCAGTTTCCTGATTATAAACTTCTATGCGATGCCGGATGGTTTCAGGCTTATCATCATCCCGCTGGTATAACTGCGAACCATCAATATCATCAATCCATTTGACAACCGGCGGGTTATTTTTTTCGTGATAAACCCGCCCGGAAGGGCTCATCCAACGGCCACTCAACCGCTCAACCAGCTCGTCATCCGGAACTTTGATATAGGGTACGACATCTACCTGAGCGTCAAATTTTGAGAGCAGATCGTCAAAAGCCTTTGCCTGGGCAGCCGTCCGGGGAAAGCCATCCATGACTGCTCCATCTTCACAGTCGGGACGCGAGAGCCGTTCTTCGACCATCCGGATGGTGACATCGTCGGGGACCAGTTCGCCTTCATCCATATATTGTTGAGCCAGCTGCCCCAATTCGGTCTCGTTTTTTAAATTTTCCCGGAAAAGATCACCGGTCGAAATATGAACGAGATCGAGGTTCTGGGCGACAATCTTAGCCTGGGTGCCCTTTCCGGCGCCCGGCGGCCCGAGCATCACAATAAACAAAGGTGACATGGTCTCATCCATCCTAGCTGATCAGACGATCTTCGTATCCATGGAGCTTGAGGTCGGTCTCGATGATGTTGAACGTATCCCTGACCACACCCACCACAATCAGCAAACCAGATGACGACACCAGGAAGATCTGTGTGGTCTGGAGTCCTGCGGGCAAAAAGAGCCCCAGGAAGAACGGCAGTGCTGCCACCACACCCAGGAAAAGGGCCCCGGGCAGGGTAATCCGCCGCTGAACTTTGGTCAGATAACGCTGGGTGGGACCACCACGGGCAACACCCGGGATTTGGGCCCCCTGTTTCTTCAGGTTATCACCATAATTTTGCTGTGCAAACAGGATGTCTGTGTAGAAAAATGTGAATAAAACAACCATGAAGAAAAACAGGACCGGGTAAATGGCCCCTTCACCGCTCAGCAGAACCTGAACATTGGCTGCCAGATTCCGGAGCCATTCCGCTTCTGCCTGGTTAAAGAAGCTGGCCAGAATGGTGGGGAAGGTCATGATCGACTGGGCGAAGATGATGGGGATCATGCCGGCCATGTTGACCATCAGAGGCACTGTGCTTTTGACGGGCATGGACATGCGGCTGCCAACACGGCGTCCGGGGAACATCACCGGCACATGCCGGCGGCCTTCCTGGACGTAGACGATGGCAAAAATGGTCACCAGCAAGAGCGCCAGGACGATGAAGATCAGCCACCAGTAGAGTGGGTCGGTCAAGAGTGAAAACAGGTTGCGTGGCAGGTTGGCCACAATACCTGCAAAGATGATCAGGGAAAGACCCTGACCCCTGATCCCAAATTCTGAGATCAATTCACCGAGCCAGACGCCAAACATTGTCCCGGCCATCATTGAAAACAGAGTAGCCAGGGTTGGGATCAACACATCAGGGGTGAAACCGAAGCGTGTTGCCACAGATTGCCCCAGGATGGCATTGAAAATATTGATCTGCCCGATCGCTGAAAGGGCTGCCATGGGGATGGTGAGGATCATGGTCCATTTTTCCATCCAGGTACGGCCTTCGCGGGGATCTTCCTGCATCTTACGTTCAAGGGCAGGGATGATGGGAATCAACAGCTGCAGGATAATTTGGGCGGTAATGTAGGGATAAACACCCATTGCCAAAACCGAAAAGTTCGATACCGCACCACCGGAGAGCATGTCCAGCAGGTTAATCAAACCTCCTGCTGCCCCACCGGTCTGGACGAGCTGTGCGACAAGCTGCCGGTCAATCCCGGGAACCGGGATATTTGACGCGAGACGATAGATCGCGAGCAAAGCCAGCGAGATCAATAATTTCTTTCGTATGTCTTTCGATTTCCAAAGGTAGCGCCAAGCTGACCGCTTCATATGTCAGGTCTCCTTAATTGCCTCAGGGCTCAACTTACATCTTGATAAGGACCACACTGCCGCCAGCGCTCTCAATCTTATCCTGTGCGCCTTTGGAAATATGGTGCGTTTTAACTGTTAGCGCCACGGATACTTCACCACGACCAAGAATTTTTACCGGTGACTTCAGGTCATCAATGATGCCTTTCTCAAGTAATAATTCCGGGGTGATTTCTGTATCAGCGGGGAAGTCTTCCAGTTTTTCCAGGTTAACTTCTGCATAACGGACACGTCTGACCAGGTTGAAACCCTGGCCGCGTTTGAAGGGAAGTTTCCGGAAGAAAGGCAGGTTACCGCCCTGATGGTAGAGCGGTACTCCACCACCGGCACGAGCATTCTGACCTTTCATACCACGTCCGCTGGTTTTACCATAGCCAGACGCGGTACCCCGGCCTTTCCGTTTGCGTTCTTTATGTGCACCTTTATTTGGTTTTAAGTCATGTAATTCCATAATAACACCTCACGCCTCTACGACGTTGACCAGATGGGAAACTTTATCGAGCATGCCACGCAGAACATTGTTGTCATGGTGGGTCACGGTCTGGTTTACCTTTTTCAGGCCCAAGGCCCTTATGGTCGCTTTTTGCCTTTTCGAATAACCGATCGGGCTGCGTACTAACGTAATTTCAATTTTTGCCTGTTTTCTTTTAGCCATTGGTCTCTCGCTCCCAATAGGGTTTTACCTGTCCGACAGATTTTCCGCGGTAGGCAGCCTGGTCTGCGGGTGATTTTAGCTGGTCGAGGGCGTTGAAGGTTGCTCGAACCACGTTTAAAATATTGCTGCTGCCCAGCGATTTGGTCAGGATATCGTGCACGCCTGCTGCTTCCAATACCGCACGGACGCCACCCCCAGCAATCACACCGGTACCGGCGGAAGCAGGTTTGAGCAAGACCCTGGCACCACTCTGTTTTCCAACAACCTCATGGGGAACAGAAGTACCGCTCAGGTTGAAGCGGCGCATATCTTTACGCGCCCGGTCACTGGCTTTACGGATGGCATCCGGAACGGAATTTGCTTTTCCAATGCCCATCCCGGCTCGACCGGCATTATCGCCGATCACCATGACCACACGGAAAGAAAACCGGCGGCCACCTTTAACAACTTTGGCCACTCGCGCGATATCGATCACGCGCTCATCAAATTGGTTCTCGCCTTGATAATCCGACATAAATGCCTCTCTCTTAGAATTCCAAGCCGCCTTCGCGGGCAGCTTCGGCCATGGCTTTCACCCGGCCAATGTATTTATATCCACCACGGTCAAAAATGACCTGGTCGATTCCGATTGCTTTTGCACGTTCCGCAATTGCCTGACCCACTCGCTGGGCCTGTTCGATATTCGACAGCCCATCCATCTCAGGACTTAACTCGTGATCAATGGTTGACGCAGACGTCAGCGTGTGTCCTGTGAAATCATCGATGATTTGCACATAGATTTGTTGAGAACTGCGAAACACATTCATCCGCGGGCGATTGGGCGAACCAAATATTTTTTTCCGCACACGGCGATGGCGGCGTAAACGAGCTTCATTTCTTGTTTTCTTTGCCATTTTCTTTCACCTTCAATGATTAAATTGCCGTCTTGCCGGCTTTACCGGGTTTACGGCGAACATATTCGCCCTGATATCGGATACCTTTGCCCTTGTATGGCTCAGGCGGGCGGACTTTGCGGATATCGGCCGCAACCTGGCCCACGACCTGTTTGTCGTATCCAGAGACTTTGATCTGGCGGACTTTCATGTCCACTTCAAAACTGATACCCTCAGGGGGGTCCATCACAACAGAATGTGAATAGCCAACATTTAATACCAGCTTATCGCCATCCACTTCAGCCCGGTAACCAACGCCTTCAATTTCCAGAATGCGCTCAAAGCCTTTGCTGACTCCAACCACCATGTTGTTGATCACCGAACGGGTCGTGCCATGTAAAGCGCGATGTGTCGGCTGATCTGTGGGCCGTTCGACGACGATGGTCCCATTTTCTTTTTTGATGGTCATCTCCGGCGAAAAAGTCCATTCCAGTTCGCCTTTAGGGCCCTTAACATGTACATAAGAGCCATCTATTTTAACATCCACGCCTGCCGGCACTTCAATTGGTAAACGTCCTACTCGAGACACAGCTCGTACCTCCTATAGCGCCAGGCGCTACCATACTTTACATAATATTTCACCACCGACACCCATCTTCCGGGCGCGCTGGCCTGTCATCACTCCCTTAGGGGTGGACATGATTGCCACACCAATACCCGAGAGTACCCAGGGTATGTCCGTCTTTTTGGCATACACACGACATCCGGGGCGACTCACACGTTCAAGCCCGGTGATCAGCGGTCGACGATGACGTCGCTCACCGATGTACTTCAAACGCATGCGGAGCACCTGTTGGTGGGGCAAACTGCCATTCACCACATCATAGCTCTCAAAATAGCCCTCTTCGGTCAGGATCCGGGCGATTTCAGCCTTGATCTTTGAACTGGGCATGCTCACCAAAGTCCCGTTGCTGATGGCAACGTTACGGATACGGGTCAGCATATCTGCAATTGGATCTGTTACTACACTCATCGATAATTCCTCCGTCGATCTACCACGACGATTTCGTCACGCCAGGAATTTTTCCTTGCAAAGCTAATTCCCGAAAACAAATACGGCACAAACCAAACTTGCGAATATAACCCCTGGGGCGCCCACAGCGCCGACAACGGTTTACAACCTGATTCGGGTATTTTCGCCGCTTCTCGCGATATATCATACACTTTTTAGCCATACTATCCTTTCCTGAACGGCATTCCAATTTTTGTCAATAACGCACGTGCCTGATCGTCATTATCAGCAGTTGTGACAATCGTGATCTCCATACCCCGAACGATATCAACATCATCGTAATTGACTTCGGGGAAGATCAGTTGCTCCTGCAAACCCAGCGTGTAATTGCCGCGCCCATCGAATGAATCGGGGGAGATGCCACGAAAGTCGCGCACACGGGGCAGTGCTACGTTGACCAGGCGATCCAAGAAGGCCCACATCCGATCGCCACGCAGGGTAACCTTTGCGCCAATTGATCGGCCTTCACGCAACTTGAAGTTGGCGATTGATTTCTTGGCTTTGGTTACAACCGGCTGCTGACCGGTGATGGTGGTCAAATCCCGCACAGCTTCATCCAGTGCTTTGGGATTATCCAGGGCATCGCCAACACCAATATTGACAACGATCTTTGTTAATCTCGGAACCTGCATGACATTTTCGAGGCTTAATTCCTCTAAAAGGGCAGGTGCGATTTCTTCTCTATAAATTTCTTTCAATCTGTTCATTTCTTACTCCAGACAAAGGCTTATTTATCAATTCGTGTGCCGGTTCGGGCCGAAACACGGACGGATTCACCATTAACACGCTCAATGCGAACGCGAGTTGGCTTACCATCTTTTGGATCAATAAGCATGACATTTGAGATATCGATAGGTGCCTCAAATTCGATCTTGCCAGAAGGAATGGTCTTGCCGCGGGATTGCGTCTGTTCCTGGTGTTTAATCCGCAGGTTGACGCCCTGCACCACGACCCGGCCTTCTTCAGGGATGACCCGAATCACTTCGCCCACCGTCCCTTTATCTCTTCCGCTGACCACGATCACGCGGTCGCCTTTTCTAATCTTTCTCTTCATCGTTACATTCCTATCCAACCTGCTAAATGACTTCCGGTGCCAGTGAGACGATCTTCGTAAAGCCTTTATCACGAAGTTCTCGTGCAACGGGGCCAAAGATACGTGAACCGCGCGGATTGACACCATCGCCATCCAGGATCACTACCGCGTTATCATCAAAACGGATGCTTGACCCATCGGGCCGGCGCCATTCTTTCGCTGTCCGGACGATCACGGCTTTCACAATATCGCTCTTCTTGACAGTGGCCTGGGGTGTTGCGGACTTGATTGTCCCGACAACAATATCACCCACATAGCCATACCGCTGCCGTGAACTGCCGGTGATATGGATCACCAATAATTCACGTGCGCCGGTATTGTCGGCAACTTTTAATCGGGTTTCTTGCTGGATCATGGTTCAGACTCCCAATTCTTCCACAGTGTCATCTTCAGAACGTTCTTCAACACGCAGGATTTCTTCAATAACCCAGCGTTTTGTGCGCGATATCGGCTTACTTTCAACAATTCTCACTCGATCGCCAGGGGTGGCGCCAAGCTCGTCATGTACTTTAAAGGTCTTTCCGGACCGCACAACTTTCTTATAAAGGGGGTGGCGATAAACACGTTGCACTTCTACCACCGCTGTTTTTTGCATATTATTGCTGATTACAGTCCCTACTAATCGACGTCGATTATTCATGCTTCACTCTCCTCGGCCATCTCAGCCCGCTGTTTTTCTCTCAGGATGGTTTCCATCCGGGCAATATCTCGACGGACCACCCGGATCTGGCTGGTGTCGGTGAGCTGACCGGTTATGGTTTGGAACCTGAGGTTCAGCAATTCATGACGGGCATCTGTGATTTCATTTTCGATTTCCGAAATGCTCATCGCTCGAATTTCTGCTGATTTCATCGTTACGCCTCCCCTGCCACATCACGTGAGACGATTTTCGTCTTTACGGACAATTTATATTTTGCACGGAGAAGTGCCCGGCGAGCTGTATCAGGGTCTGTTCCACCCACCTCAAACATAATCCTGCCGGGTTTGACAACGGCCACCCAGTATTCGACGGGGCCTTTGCCCTTACCCATGCGGGTTTCTGCTGCACGTTTGGTATAGGGCTTATCCGGAAAGATGCGGATCCAAACCTTACCGCGCCGTTTCATCTCGTGCACGATCGCCCGCCGAGCGGATTCGATCTGACGGGCGCTGACCCATCCCGGTTCCAAAGCTTGCAAGCCAAACTCACCAAAGGACACATCCGAGCCGCGATAGGCCTTTCCCTTCATGCGTCCCCGCATTTGCTTACGATATTTGACTCGTTTTGGCATTAACATAATGACTACCTCACTAACCGCCGGACGCCATGGCCGGCGACAATATTACTCACTGACGTAAACGCCTTCAGTGGATGCGGCTTTCTCTTCCACCTGAGGCAAAATTTCACCTTTATAAATCCAAACTTTAATACCAATTTGACCATAGGTCGTAAGTGCTTCAGTCTGGGCGTAATCGATATCCGCACGCAAGGTCTGTAATGGTACCCGTCCTTCACGGAGCCAGACGCTGCGCGACATTTCCGCACCGCCCAACCTTCCAGAGACCATGACCTTGACACCTTCGGCGCCCTGGCGCATGCCTTGCTGGATCGCACGTTGCATGGCCCGGCGATAGCTGATCCGGCGCGTCAGTTGGCCGGCGATATTTTCCGCCACCAACAGAGCGTCCAGGTCAGGCGATTTGATCTCTTTGACTTCGAGATCGATTTTTTCGCCGGTCATTGCCTCTAAATTACTGCGTAATTCCTTCACATTCTCACCGCCACGTCCGATGAGAATACCGGGTTTGGCCGTGTGAACGTAAATTTTTACCTTGCCGGGGAAGCGTTCAATTTCAATATCAGAAATACCGGCGCGATCATTATCTGTACGGATCTTTTCACGGATCTCAAGATCCTGATGTAATTGATCCTGATACTCCTTGCCTTCCGCATACCAGCGCGCCAGCCAAGGCTTATTAATTTTCAGTCGAAATCCAGTCGGATGTACTTTACGACCCATAATTACTCCTGGTTCCTTTTAATATTGCTTTCTTCAGACACGTCTTTACTCCATCTCTCTCAAAACAACCGAGACATGTGAGCGCCGTCGTAAAATCGGTTTGAACCGACCCCGGGCGCCAAACCGCCGCCACTTACGCGTGGGAGCTTCATCAGCGACTATTTTGTAGATATAAAGGTCATCACGGGCGATGCCGAAATTTTCTTCAGCGTTGGCAATTGCTGACCGGATCAATTTTTGAACAGGTACAGCGGCCTTGTTGGGCGTAAACGCCAGAATGTCCAGCGCTTCGAGAACCGGTTTTCCTCGGACAAGATCAATCACCAAACGCGCCTTCTGGGCTGAGGTATCAAGATTGCTCAATTTTGCTCGAATGTTCGTAGCCATTTCTCCTCAACCTTCTTAGCGCTTTCCGTCACGTTTATCGGCCCTACCGGCAACGATATGACCACGGAAAAACCGTGTTGGTGCAAACTCACCCAGTCTGTGACCGACCATGTTTTCAGTAATATAGATCGGCACATGCCGGCGTCCATCATGAACGGCAATGGTATGCCCAACCATTTGTGGGAAGATCATACTGGCACGACTCCAGGTGCGAATGACCTTCTTTTCACCTTTATCGTTTAAATCTTCGATTTTCTTCAATAATTTTGGGGCGATATACGGCCCCTTCTTCAGCGATCGCGACATAATTGCGTCCTCTTTCTCGCTATCCTAATGGTTTACTTGCGACGCCGTTTCGCTTTAGAGCGATGGCGAATGATATATTTATCGGTACGTTTGTTATGCCGGGTCTTCTTGCCCAGTGTGGGTTTACCCCAGGGGCTCTTAGGACTTGGCATACCAATTGGGGAACGGCCTTCACCGCCACCGTGAGGATGGTCCCTGGGTGACATAGCCGAACCGCGCACGGCTGGCCGCCAACCCATGTGGCGTTTGCGACCAGCCTTACCCAGCTTAATATTGCCATGTTCGATGTTGCCTACCTGACCCAGTGAAGCACGGCAATTTTGCAGGACCAGGCGAACCTCTCCGGAAGGGAGACGCACGTGGGCATACCGACCTTCCTTGGCCAGGAGTTGGGCAGATGTACCAGCAGAGCGGACCATCTGGCCGCCTTTACCGGGCTGGAGTTCGATATTGTGAATGGTCGAACCAACCGGAATATTGGCCAAGGGCATCGTGTTTCCCGGACGAATATCCGTTGTTTCAGCCGACATCACTTTGTCGCCCACCTGCAAACCAACCGGGGCCACAATGTAGCGCTTCTCGCCATCGGCATAGTGCAATAAAGCCAGCCGGGCTGTGCGGTTAGGATCGTATTCGATCGCAGCCACAGTCGCCGGGATATCCTGCTTGTCACGTTTGAAGTCAACCAGGCGGATCAATCTTTTATGCTGACCACCACGATGTCGTACGGTAATCCGGCCATACATATTACGACCAGAGCGCTTTTTCAAAGGAACGGTTAAGGACCGCTCTGGCTTTGTTTTGGTGATTTCTTCAAACGTGTAACTGGTTTTATGTCGGGTACCAGGTGTTTTCGGTTTATATACTTTTACTGCCATTACTCCACCCCTTCAAATATCGGGATGCGCTCGCCTTCAGCCAGGGTCACAATCGCCTTTTTATATGCATTGGTGCGTGTTCGCATTCGGCGGTTTTGCATACTGCGTGATTGTTTGGCGGGCACGATCATCACATTAACTCGATCAACCTTTACATCGAAGATCGTCTCAATCGCTTCTTTGATCATCGTCTTGGTGGCGTTGTAATCCACCTCAAAGACATATTGATTCAGGTACGAAGAGAGATAGTTCGTCTTTTCGGTAATAATCGGTCGGCGGATAATTTCAAACACTGTCTTTTTCATGCTAGTTTACCTGCCTATCCAAGATAACTTTCGATCACATCCAGCGCGGCCAACGGGATCACAATTTGTTTGTACCCAAGCAGGTCGCGGATGTTTAAATAACTGGCCAACAAAGTCTTGACGTTGCTGAGATTGGCACAGGCGCGTTTGATATCGTCAAATTCGGGGTCGTTTCCTGGGATCAGCAATAAGATCGTCTTATTACCAGCAATTGTTTCCAATGCTTGTTCCATCACCTTTGTTTTGACCTCATCGATTTTGAGTTCGTCAATCAAAACGATCTCGCCTTCAGAGGCTTTAGCGCTCAATGCAGATCGCAACGCAGCTCTGCGCATCTTTTTTGGCATTGCCTTTTCGTAAGAACGCGGTTTGGGTGTGAAAATCTTGCCACCGCCAACCCACTGTGCGGCACGGATGGAACCCTGACGGGCACGTCCAGTGCCTTTCTGGCGCCAGGGTTTCCGGCCACCACCCGAAACCTCACTGCGACCCTTGGTCGAATGGGTTCCCAGGCGGCCATTGGCGATCTGCCTGACATATGCCTGATGCATTAAATCTATTTTTATAGGGGCTGCAAATATCGCACCGGGTAATTCTACCGTGCTGACTTTTTCACCCTTCATGTTGATGACATCAACTTCCATGATTACTCAACTCCCATAATTGCTTATTGTTTGCGAGCAGGCTTGATCACAACCACACCGCCTTTGGGGCCAGGCACGGAGCCATCAACTGCTAATAAATTACGTTCAGGGTCAACCAATACCACACGCACATTGGAAGAGGTCACACGTTCATTACCCATTCTTCCAGGACCCTTTTTACCTTTAAAGACACGACCAGGGGTCGTACCAGAGCCCAGAGAACCTGGAGCCCGCCAGCGGTCAGATTGACCGTGTGTTTTCGGCCCACCCGCAAAACCCCAACGTTTCACCACACCGGCGAAACTACGGCCTTTGCTGGTGCCGACAATATCAACATGTTCTCCAGCCTCAAAGATATCAACTTTGAGCTCGTCTCCCTCGGCAAGATCCGGGGATTTGATTCTAAATTCTCGTAATACTTTTAATGGTGGCAAGTTGTTGCGTTTGAGGTGACCAAGTTGCCCCCTCGTCAAGCGTTTGGGTTTCACCTCGCTAAACCCGATCTGGACCGAAGAATAACCATCGTTATTTTCTGTTTTAATCTGGGTAACATAACAAGGCCCAGCTTCGATAACCGTCACGGGACGTGCAATCCCTTCGTCATCGAAAACCTGGGTCATACCAACTTTTCGTCCAATCAGCCCTTTAAACATAATCCATATTCTCCTGTTGCAAAATATATTTGACGAGACTGTCAGCCTGGGCAAGGCTGCATCATCTCCGACCGCAGCACAGTCAACGCTTTTTCCGCGTCCACCTTGTGTTATTCCGGGACTACGGAATGAAGTGTTCTTATGCCACCTTAAAAGTCGGGCTTTTAAGCCCAAACCTGCCTATTTTACCATCTCCTGGCCTGTTTGCCAAGGGGTATTTTTATGGATTCTCTAGGAATTTTCCGTGCTTCCGATCAACAGCGCACATTCAACCCCAGGCAACCCTGTGAACAACATTAAATCTTGATTTCGATATCGACGCCAGCCGGCAAATTAAGACGCATCAGCATGTCGATCGTCTTTGAATCGGGATCCAGCACATCAATCAAGCGATTGTGGGTGCGAATCTCGAAATGTTCCTGCGAGTCTTTGTCAATAAACGGTGAGCGGATAACCGTAAAGCGCTCGATCTTGGTCGGTAAGGGAACTGGTCCCACGACCTGTGCGCCGCTACGTTCTGCCGTTTCAACAATGCGCTTCGCAGATTGGTCAATGACCCGATGGTCATAAGCCTTGAGGCGTATTCGAATCTTCTGTTTGGCCATATTTTTTCCTTGGTCCTACTCAATAATCTTGGAGATCACACCAGCGCCGACCGTCAGGCCGCCTTCGCGGATGGCGAACTTCGAACCGTTCTCCAACGCCACCGGCACAATCAGTTCCACTTCCATTGTCACCCGGTCACCGGGCAACACCATCTCAATACCCTCGGGCAACGTCACCGTACCTGTCACATCCATCGTCCGGATGTAGAACTGCGGCCGATAACCGGTGAAGAACGCACTGTGACGCCCACCCTCTTCACGCGTCAGGATATAGACTTCACCCTCAA